>DASCQR010000025.1:0-4395 GCA_036013185.1 Candidatus Nitrosopumilus sp.
AAGACACCAGAAGAATTGTTTGTATTGGCGGTGGAACTGGATTGGCACCATTTGTCAGTTTTGCACAACATCTACACGCAACTAACGATAAAAGAGAGATTGTTGTTTTACACGGTGCAAGTTATGTTGATGAATTAAGCTACAAGCATCTTTTAACAGATTTACAAAATGAAAGTATCGACAAAGGTAAGGACGAATGGAATTTTAAATATAGAGCGGCAATCAGTAGACCTGATGAATGGACTAATCGAGCATGGGGAGGATACAAAGGTCGAATTGAACACTTCTTAAGATCTAACGATTCTGGAAAATCTCCTCTTGAAGAATTAGTTGGTGAAAAAATCACTAAAGACAATACCATGTTTTATGTTTGTGGGTGGCAAGGAACTATTGATGGAACAATGGATTATTTGAAGACAAAAAATTTTGTAACTGAAAAAAACAAGCGTGAAGATGGAAGTTTTGAAGTAAAATTTGAATCCTATGGATAGTTATTTTGATAATCATTTGATATGCAAATAATTATCATTTGATAATATTTTCTATTATCATGGAAAAATCATTATGTTTAAAATGCATAATGATGTCGAAAATGTATTGAAGAAGATTGAAGCTATAATTAATCGAAAAAATTATCCTGCAATCCGTCAAAAATTAGACGCATTAGGAATTGATATTATTGATAAACGAAATTTAGAGGATAGTAGATTTGTTAGTCAATCAAAGGGTTCTCGAGTTGGTGGTTCTGCAGTTAGATCAACAATGCTAGCAAAAATTGAATTAGCAATGCAAGATAAAGTTGCTCGTGATGTAGTGGATATGATTTCTAAAAATTCAGGACTCCCAAAGTCTATTCCAAACAAAATTTTTGTTTTTGACATGCAAGAATCGATTGATGCTAATACTCTAAAAGGTGAATCTGAAATAGAGCCCCAAGAAGAAATTCCTGTTTCTCCTAGATTTATTACTAAACGTAATAGATTGGTGCCTCTTCAAAAAAGAACGTTATACAAATTAGAACAATATTATGAAAAACATAGTGAAGTTTTAGAATCTGATTATAGAATTCGTTCCTTTAGTGATTTTGTTAATTATTGTATATTGAAATATTTGCCAACACTTGAAAAACAATTAAAGAATCAAACAATTCTTTACGAAGATGTTCTATAATTAAAAATTAATTTTTAGATTCTTTTTATTTTATATCCTGATCTAAAGTCACTTCAATGGCAACTCTTTTTTCGTTAGCACGTTTTTCTCCTGGATATTTTAATTGAGAGAGTTTTTGATTTAGTTTTTCATCTGTTACTAGTAATGCTTTTCCAATAAATTCCATATTGTTATATTGAATTTTTACTTCAGAATTGGCAATTGCATTTTGAAACCAATCTCCGTCTGGTCGGTGTCTAGAGAAATAAATTTTTTCGTTATACTTTACAGCCCTTAACCATACTGAATGCGGATTTCCTGTTTTTCTTCCCTTTGTAATTAGGATTGGACGAAATCTCTCTTCTTTAATTTCCATGCATGTATTATTCTGTCAAGTAATTTAACCCCATTGATGGAAATTTCTGATATTTGATATGATAAGGAAATTTTGTAATTTAATTACATGTCTGTAAAATTAGAGGGAATGCCTGAAAACATAGCCACAGCTGATACCTTCACTGGAAAAAAAGTAATCGATAGAGAGGGAATTGAATACGGTAAAGTCAAACATATTCACATTCACCAAGATACTCTTAACGTGTCAGGTGTAACCATACACCAAGGATTCAACAAAGATTATTTCCTATCTCATGATTATATAGACAAATTTTCAGATGAGCAGCTACTTCTTAGTAGGCCTCCAGTAAGAACTGGAATTCCAGTAGTTGATATCGATAACCATAAAATTGGTAAAATCAAAAGACTACACAAACATCCAGATACCCATGAATTGGAATCTATTGAAGTAAGTCATGGAATAATGCATTCAAAAATTTTGTCCAAATCAGAAATTTGGGGAATAGGTGAAAAAATCATCCTAAGAGTGACTAAAGAAGAATTCAAAAATCTTGAATAATTCTTAAAATCCTTTTTTATTATATTTTATTTTTTTGCACATTTTTCACAAATAGGACTTCCATCCTCTAATGTGATTTCAACATTTGATGAGTGGCATTTTTGACATAATCCTTTCATAAAATATGCTCCTAAGAGACTCTTTTTAAATTTTATATAATTTTGAAATGTTCTGATACTTAGCAATTTATAATTCTCAATTGAGATCAGTTTATTGTATTCCATTAAAACAAAGTCTCTTACTAAATCATTTGGGGATCTAGTTGCAGTTAATGATATTTCTTTTTCAGTTGATAAAGGAGAAATTTTTGGTTTTTTGGGACCTAATGGAGCTGGAAAGAGTACTACAATGATGATTTTTACAACTTTATTAAAACCGACTAAAGGAAATGCCTCAATTGGAGGGTTTGATGTCGTTAAAAATCCTAAACAAGTTCGAGAAAATATTGGATTTGTTCAACAAGAAACTACTGTGGATGAATATCTTACTGGACGTGAAAATTTACTCTTACAAGCAAAATTAAATCATATTCCAAAAAATGAAATCGATATAAGAATTGATGAAATTCTTGATTTAATAGAACTTTCAGATAAACAGGATCAATCTGTAGTGACATATTCTGGAGGAATGAGAAAGAGATTAGACATCGCCGGTGGTCTTTTACATCATCCTAAAGTTTTGTTTTTAGACGAACCTACTGTTGGATTAGATATTCAAACTAGAAGAAAAATTTGGCAATATATCAAAAAAATTCATACTGAATTTGATATGACAATTTTTCTTACAACTCACTATATGGAAGCAGCTGATAATCTCTGTGATCGAATTGGTATAATTGATCATGGAAAAATTCACGTTATTGATACTCCAGAAAACCTGAAAAATAGTTTGGGGAATGAAATTATCTCATTGTTAATTGAAAATGATGCAAATAACGATTCTTTTTTACCTGAATTAAAAAAAATCAAATTTATAAAAAAAATTAATGAAGGTGATTTGAAACTAACTCTTTTTACATCAAATGGAACTGAAGTAATTCCAAAAATTTTTCAAATTTCATCTAATCTTGGAATTAAAATTAATTCGATTTCTTTAACTCAGCCAACACTTGATGATGTATTCATTTCTTATACAGGCCATGAAATTCGGGATGATGATTCAAAATATGATAGAAGACGAGAACATTCTAAAATGAAGAGATTAAGACAATGACAATTGTATATGATACTTATACAATTTTTTGGAGAGAATTAAAGAGATATAAAAAATCTAGAAGTGGAGTTTTAATTCGATTAATTCAACCTGCAATTTGGATAATTGTAGTTGGAAATATTTTTTCAGAAACTCAACCTTTAATTCAATCAGTAGGATTTGAAGGTGAATATATAGAATTTATGGCTCCTGGTGTCATAATTTTAACTGCAATTTTTACTAGTATTTTTGGTGGTGTAAATACACTTTGGGATAGAAGATATGGTTTTATGAATAAGGCACTGACTTCACCAATTTCTCGTTCTGCAATTGCTGTTGGTAAAATGTCTGCAATTTCATTAATAGCAGCTTTACAAGCAAGTTTGATTATTGGAATAGCTCTTGCAATAGGTGTTACTTTTCCAAATCCATTAATGATCATACCAATAATGGGCATTGTAATCTTATTTTCATTAGGGTTTTCAGGAATTTCAGTTACTCTTGCAGCAACTGCAAAATCTCAAGAAACTTTTTGGGGAATGATAAATTTACTTGGCATGCCACTATTCATGTTAAGTCCTGCATTATTTCCGTTAGAATTATTGCCTAATTGGTTGGCAGTCGTTGCAAAGCTAAATCCTGTAACTTATACAATTTTGTTGGTAAGAGAATTAATGACTGGTGTTTCAGAGGGTGGTGTTCCAATATTGATTAGTGTTGGAGTTATTCTTGCGTTTGTAATTGCAATGGTATCTATTGCAAGTTATGTATTCACTAGAGAAGTTAATAAGCCATTTTAAAAAAATCTTCATGGTATATTTTTAATATTTTTTAGCGATCAATTCCAAACTATCTGTGATAACCTGTTTCTATATAGAACAATATACTTTATGGAGATGAACCTTAACTTTCAAATTTTTTGTATATTATTATGGGACAATGGCTATCCTGGATAAAGTCAAATGAAAAAGAACTTTTAACAATTTTAGATAATTTAGCAAAAAAAGCAGTAGAAACTTCTGAGGCTGTAGTAATTTTGTTTAATGATCTAAGTAACACTGAACAAGCAAAAAAAATACATGAATTAGAAACTTAAGCAGATGTTTTAACGGGAGAAATATTTTCAGAATTAAATAAAA
>DASCQR010000026.1:0-3652 GCA_036013185.1 Candidatus Nitrosopumilus sp.
TGATTTTGTATATTTTTTAATTTCAGTCTCTATTGCTTTTGCATCAAATTTTGAATTTAATTCCATCTGGATTTTGATATGTTTGTGGCATTATAAATATAAGATTTTCTGAGAATTGGATTATATTGTTGGGCTGCTAGTATTTTTTATTGGTAAATGTACTTGTTATTGGTTCTGGTGGAAGGGAGCATGCATTATCATGGAAATTATCTCAAAGTAGTAAAGTTGAAACTGTTTACACTGCTCCTGGAAATGGTGGTACTGAGAATAATGTTTCAATAGATGTCAACAATTTAGATGGATTAGCTGAATTTGCACAAAAAAATAATTGTTTTACTGTAGTTGGTCCTGAAGACCCACTGGCTGATGGAATTGTTGATAAATTCAATAAATTAAATCTCAAAGTTTTTGGTCCTTCTCAAGCAGCTGCACAACTTGAATCAAGTAAAATCTGGGCAAAAAATTTCATGAAGAGAAATAATATCTCGACTGCTAGATTTGAAATATTTGATGATGCTCAAAAAGCTATTGAATATGTCAAATCTATTGATTTCAATGTTGTAGTCAAAGCTGATGGATTAGCTGCTGGAAAAGGTGTGATTGTATGTAATGATGATGATGAAGCTATTTCTGCTATTGAAACAATTTTAGTAAAAAAAACATTTGGTGATGCTGGAAATAAAATAATTGTTGAAGAAAGAATTGATGGCATTGAGGCTTCATACATTGCTCTATCTGATGGAAATGTAGCATTCCCAATGGCATCTAGTCAAGATCATAAACGAGTTTTTGATGATGATAAAGGTCCAAATACCGGTGGAATGGGTGCTTATTCTCCAACCCCTATTGTGACTGATGCTTTAGCAAAAAAAATTCAAGAAGAAGTAATTGAAAAAACAATTCATGCAATGAAAAATGAAGGAATTTCTTTTAAGGGATTTTTGTATGCTGGAATAATGATTAAAGATAACATCCCATATGTTTTAGAATACAATGTTCGTATGGGTGATCCTGAATGTCAACCAATTACAATGAGAATGAATTTTGATTTGTATGATTATTTTTCTGCAAGTGTTGATGGGACATTATCTTCGATGCCTTCTCTTTCTTGGAAAGACGAATTTGCAGTATGTGTAGTTTTAGCATCTAATGGATATCCAGGATCATATCATACAAATGATGAAATTATTGGATTTGATTCTATTTCAAATAATACTAATGTCTTTCATGCTGGAACCAAGAAATCTGATGGAAAAATTTTGTCAAACGGCGGACGTGTTTTAGGAATTACTTCTTTAGGTGATTCTTTAGAATCTGCAATAAACAATGCTTATTCTGCAATCGAGAAAATTAATTGGCCAAACAAATATTGTAGAACCGATATTGGTAAAAAAGGTCTATCTTATTTTTCAGTTTGAAACATTCTATCTTCAGTAATTATCCAATCCATGTTTATATCGTGATCTGATTTTGGAATATTTTTGATAATCTGTTTTTCTAATACTAAAGAGATTGTGATTATTTTCTTCCCTGCTAGAAATCTATCATAAAATCCATGACCATATCCTAATCTGACTCCTGATGGTGAAATTCCTACAGTTGGGACAACTATGATGTCTAAATCTTCATCTGAAGGACAGTCGTCTTTTGGCTCCATTATGTCAAACCTTCCAATTTCTAGGCTACTAAAATCTTCAATTTTTCTAAATTCCAAATTTTCCCCAATCATTTTTGGCAAAAATACTTGCTTTCCTTTACTGATTAATTCTTGAATTATATCTTGTGTTAGAATTTCACTTCCAATTGGATAATAGAGTCCTACTTTTTGAGCATCTTTGAATGCATATACTTTATTGATTCTTTTTTGCATTTTTTTACTTGCAATTTTTAATAAATCAAAAGATGTATTGTCTCTTCTTTCTAAAAGATGTTCTCTTAGTGATTTTTTATTATTGTCTTCCAATTTGAGTTCCAAGTGATGCCGCAGTAATTGTATTTTTTAATAACATTGCAACTGTCATTGGACCTACTCCTCCTGGAACTGGAGTAGCAAATGATGCTTTTTCAATAATTTTTTCATAATCACAATCGCCTACTAATTTATTCTCTGATCTTGAAATTGCCACATCAATTACAATTGATTCTTCTTTAATCATTTCTGGAGTAAGAATAAATTTTGTTCTATCTCCCACTGCGGTGATAATTATATCAGCTGCTTGACAAAATTTTTCAATATTTTTTGTTCTAGAATGACATGTGATAACTGTTGCATTTTTTTCTAATAATAAATGATATAGTGGTTTTCCTACAAGATTACTTCTGTTGATCAATACAACATTCTTGCCTTCAAGTTCAATATCATGATGTTCAAACATTTCCATAACTCCTGATGGAGTACATGCAACAAGTGCAGCTTTTTTCATAGCTAATAACCCTGCATTATATGGTGTAAGACCATCAACATCTTTTATCGGAGATATGCGTGATGTTGTTGCAAATTCATTTAGATGCTTTGGTAATGGTAATTGAACTAAAATCCCATGTACTGAAACATCTGCATTTAATTCATCAATAATTTTATTGAGTTCTTGTTGAGTTACATTTTCGTCTAATTTATGATCTTTAGTAATTATTCCCACTTCTTCACATGCCTTGTGCTTATTTTTTACATATGTTGCAGAAGCTGGATTACTTCCAATCAAAATTGTGGCTAAGCAAGGGTTAATTCCTTCTATTTTTAGCTCAGATGTGGCTTTTTTGACTCTATCTTTTACGGTTTGAGCAATATTATTCCCATCAATCTTTGTTCCAGTCATGCTCTTTTTTTGATTTATTGATATTTAATTCTTGGAATATCGTGTGAAAATCTTAGAAAAGAAATTAAATGGCAATTTTTTCATTGATGATATGTTTGTAATGATCGCAGACGTTCAACTTAAGGACGGTGCAGAGGATGATTTCAAAAGTTGGTTTTCTGAATCAAACAAGGTCTTATCTGGGTTTCCTGGATTTGTATCTAGAAAATTTCTAAAATCCAATGATGGGAGTTATAGAATTGTTGTGGAACATGAAAGCAAAGAAACTTTCATTAAAATGCATAACAGTCCTGAACATGAACAACTTCATCCTACTGGACACGCTTTTATGAGTGGACCTCCTCAAAGAAAAACCTACACAGTAGCTGCAGAATAAAATTGAAACTAGATTTTGATTTATCTTCTTATCTAAAGAAGATCAAAAAAAGCAGTTCTTATTTTCATACTTTTATTAATAGGGATAGTCTTGCTGTTGGGCTTTTAGTTTTACAATCTGGGGAAGAAGATACTCAAATCCCTCATGTTAACGATGAAATATATTTTGTAATTTCAGGAAATGGATTTTTAAGAATTAGAAATAAAGATTATCGTGTTTCAAAAGATAAATTATTTTTTGTTGCTAAAAATATTGAACATCATTTTCATAGTAATACAAAAGAGCTAAAAGTATTGTATTTTTTTGGCGGGCCTGATAATTAACCTATTATTGTTTTTCTTCCTGAAATCTTAATTTTTTTCTTTGCAAACAAATTTACTGCTTCAGAATAAATTCTATGTTCTTCTTTTAGAATTTTTTTAGATAATGTTTTTTCTGTATCTTTTCTTTTTATTTCTAC
>DASCQR010000027.1:0-9177 GCA_036013185.1 Candidatus Nitrosopumilus sp.
TACTACACAAGACACTACTACACAAGACACTACTACACAAGACACTACTACACAAGACACTACTACACAAGACACTACTACACAAGACACTACAGACAAACCAAAAAAATCTAGAGGCACACTTCCAAAGGGCTTTTAATTATTCTATATCTTCTAATTTTAAAAATTAATTCTTATTTTAAAAGATTTTTTAGATTTATTGAAATTGATTTAATTCATTGATTGAATTTTTTCATTTTTCAATTTTGATTTTTTATTATAATTATTTTTAAAAAATAAATGTGTGCTGGGAGTAACCCTCCTTCTGTTTTCACGATATTTCGCTTTGCAGCCTACCTGAACCTGGTACAGGGACCTACGGTTCTGTTTGGCTTTACTCCATGTGGGTCGTCTTTTTCATTCCTTTTATGGAAATCTCAGGTTTTCACCATCACTGTGCGCCATATTGGATTCTTTTCTGCATCGTTGCCAACCATCTCTGATTATCTATCTCCAGATCACATTTCCTGTATGGAGGGAGGAGTTTCCTCTGCCGTAGCAGCGTTTCGTGCTCCAGCTCACATTTAGTATTATTATTTAATCTGATTTGAATATTACTTTGTAGGTTTTGTGCCTATGATGAATAATGTTCCAAATTCTTTTTTCCATTTTTCGTTTCCATGTACATCTTTGATTTGTTTTGTTTGGACTATAAAACCTGCATTTTTAAAAAATTCTTTCCATTCTTTTTTTGAATGTAAATGCATTTGAATTTTCATCATGTTGGCCCATTTTGTTGTTGCTTTATTGTCTGTGTAAAAATCTGTACCGCAAAAAAATTGTCCTCCTGGTTTTAATAACTTGTATATTTTTTTAATTGCTTCTTCTATTGAATCTGCATAATATATTGACTCCATTGCAAAAACAAAATCAAATTTTCCTGTGTATTTCCATTCTTCTATATCTATGTAAAGAAAATTTTCTTTATTGTTTTTTATTTTTTTATTTGCTTGAATAATCATTTTTTTACTTTTGTCTATTCCTACTGCTTTTTTACATGTTGAAATATTTGCAATGTATCTTATGACCCAACCATTTCCACATCCTACATCTAAAAATGAAAACGGTTTGTTAAATGAAATTTTTTTCAAAAATTTTAAAACATTTTTTCCGTGTCCTTTTTCCATTGATTCTGCTTTTCCATTCATTGCCCACTCATCAAATTTTTTACTTACATTATCCATAACTCGTCTTATTTTTTATTCAATTATAATCTTCTTGAAACTGATGATTCATTCGAATAAATTCTACGTGTTGCTTATAACCAATTATGAATAAATAATTTTGAAAAGAAATTGCCTGATGAATCTTGTAGAAACTGTGGCGGATGTATTGTTGAGTCAACTCGTTGTTTTTATTGTTTCAAACCTACATCTTTGATTTGCAAGAACTGTTTTACAATGACCAATCATCAATTTCATTCGTTATGTATGTCCAAATCGACCAACCAGATCGTATCTGTGCCTAAAATCATGTCTGGCTACTGTGTTTCTACAGTAGCTATGACATGATTTTAAAAATATTATGTCATTTGAAAATTAATTTGATTTATTATTTCCCCTTAACTAAATTAAATAATTGTCTGACTACTAATTTTGGATGACTCATTGCTAATTTTACCATACTTGATAACCCAAAATCAGCTTTAATGAAATCCAAAAATTCTTCAGTTTTTAATTCTTTGATTATGTCTAATTCTTTATCCCATTCTTTATCTGATAATCCTATCCATCTGTCTTGAACTTTTCCTGCTGAATTGATTTTGGATTCAATTGCATTTCTCCAGTTTTCTTCATATGGATAAAGTGCATTTTCATCGGTTTTTTTATTTTTTATTGCATTTGCTGCAACATCTCCTGCAACTCTGCCAAATTTAATTGCATATCTAATTCCTTCTAACACTAATGGATTTGCTTGACCTGCTGTATCTCCAACTAAAATCAAATTATTGAAAACTGTTTTACGTGATAATCCATCATTAGGAATCAAACCATAATGAAATTCAATTGGTGTTATTTTTCCTAATTTTTTTATGGGACCTAATTTTTTTTCTATTATTTCTTTCAGCCTTATAGTTGGATCTATGTTTGATTCTGGTTTTCCTACTCCGACACCAATTCTTGCAATGTTATTTCCTAATGGAAAAATCCATGCATACCCTGCAGGCGTATACTCTTGTCCTACCATTAACCACCATGTATCTGAATCTATATTTTCAACTTTAGCCTCATATTCTGCACCTGCTCCAAATCTTTCCCATTGATTAACATAACCCATAGCTTTTGAAATTGTAGATGTAAATCCTGTGGCATCAATTACAACTTTTGAATGAAATTCTATTTCCCCGTTTACTCCTATTCCTTTTACTCCTACAATATCTTTTTCTTCATTTTTAATTACTTCGTTGATGTTAGTTTTTACAAAAATATCTACTCCATTTTTTTTTGCCTCATTAGCCAGCCATCGATATGTTTTTCTAACATCTAATACTGCAGCTGTGGCTACTGAATTACTAATTGTAACCGTATTATTGGGTGAAGCAAATGAGAAATTTTTAATTGGATTAAAACAATTTTCAGGAATTCCAAATTCGTTGATACTTTCAATCCATGTCACTCCGCTGGTTCTAACTGTTTCTGCAATTGAATTTTCTTTTTCAATTAATGCTACTTTAATTCCTTGTTTCACAGCTGCAAATGCTGCTGATGATCCAGCTGGACCACCGCCCACTACGACTAAATCATAATTGTGTTTTTCAATCAATTAAATTCTCTGAAATTATCTAGGATATAATTTTGAGGTATGAAAATTTTTATTTTTTTAATACTGGTTCGCCTGTTGAATCATTTTCTCTTTCTGAATCAAATGTCTCCATATGTGCTAGATCTCTGTGTGTATAACTATGAGTTTCCCCTTTGATTTTTCTACAAAATTTTGAATGAATCATTTTTTCAACTTCTAGAGTTGTTTCATTTTCGTGAAATAGACGTTTTCCACAATCTTCACATCTAAATTCAAGCATAAAACTTGTCAATCTCAAATCTATTTAGATGTTTCAGAATTTTTCTATGACTGAAATTTCTATTATTTTTGTATGATCCTAAACTTTAAGATGTTTCTAAATATTTTCTAAATAATGTCCGAATTTGATCCTTTTGCTTTAATGATGTGGGGTATGATAACTGGAATTGCTATTGTAATATTTGGTTTTTCTTATCGTAGTTTTCTAAAAAGAAATAATTTGATTTCCTGATTTAAAAATTATTGATTTTTTTAATATATTCGATTATTCCTGTATAATCATAATCTCCTAATCCTTCGTTTATTGCATTTTCATAAATTTCTTCAGCCTTTCTAATCATTGGTAAATCTATTCCTAAACTTTTAGCTGTACTTGTCATAGTTGTAATGTCTTTTTTTAAATTAGATAATGTGAATGTAGCATCATAATTTCCTTCTATCATCTTGAATGCTTTATTTTCACTCATTCCAGTTTTAAAATATGTTGAGTTTAACACTTCTAAAAATATTTTGGGATCTACATTTGATTTTTTAAGTAATGTGATTCCTTCAGATAGCGATAATGCTAGCATTGTAATCTGTAAATTCATTGCTAGTTTAATTGAATTTGCTATCCCCTGCTCCCCTAGAAAAAATATTTTATTTGCAATTTTTTCAAATATTATTTTATAATGTTCAAAACTATCTTTTGGTCCTGAAGCCATCATTACTAATTTGCCTGTAATTGCAACATTTGGTCCTCCCATCACTGGAATTTCTATTTTTTTGATATGTTTTTCATTGAATTTTTCAGCAATATTTTTTGATTCATTTGGATCAATTGTACTCATGTCTGCAACAACTATTTTTTTATTTTTTGATTCAATTATTCCATTTTTAGCAAATGATACTTCTTTTACAGCATTAGCATCTTTTACTATAATGATTAACAATTCTGATTTATCAGCTAATGATTTTGGTGACTCCATTACCGTTGCACCTTTTTTTTCAACTTCTATTGTTTTTTCTATAGTTCTATTGTACACTGCAACATCATAACCTAAATTCAATAAATTCAGTGTTATTGCTTCTCCTAGCATTCCAATTCCTATAATTCCTATTTTCATCAAATTTTTTCTCCTTGAAAACTAATGACGTTCTTCATCTTGAATTTCCCATTGTGCATTACCAAACCTTGAAACTGCAAATTCTAATTGTCCTATGGTCTTGTCTCCTTTTTTTACTTTAGCAAAATCAAATTTTTTCATTTTGAACAATTTTTCTTTAGGTTTGTATCCTCCTTCAATTACTTTAATCTTGAATTTTTTACTAGCTTTAATGATCATCCTTCTGGCAATTTGAACATCCCCTATCCAAGAAAACATTTCAAAATCTCCAAAATTTTTTGTCGTAATGGTATGATTGTATAATCTTGCTTCTAATTTATTATTTTGATTTTTTGATTGTTCATTTAGCCAATCGACTATTTCTTTACCGTGTCCTTTTTGTACTCCAAATGTTTCTGAATTTCCCATACTGTTATTTGGAATTTTAATACATAAATAACATTTTCAATCAGTGTTAAACTAAAATATTCATGAATCTGTGCATTTTTATGCTCACAATTGATTGCACTGATGTTGAATCTGTCAAAAATGAATTATTAGTTTATGTTGCGGATAAAGTTGAAGCTATTCCAACTTTGAAAAATCACCAATTCACTTTATCTACTTTGGATGATGATGTCATTGATGTTGAATTAGTTATTTCAGCAATCAAGGAATATTTTGATTTTATTAATGAAGGTTCTAATTTTGCTGTAATTTCTAACAAGGATTTTATCAATATTAAATCTGTAAATGGGAAAGTGTTACAACGGAATTCTCAATCACAACAATCTCAAATGTTTTCATGTACTCATTGCGGTTTTATTACTCAATATCAAGTTGAACTTAATGTTCATATGAGGATACACTATCTTTGAATCCTTGTTGATTTTCAACATGATCTTTATAAACAATTATTTTAAAAATAAATCATGAAAAAATTTACAGATAGTAATAACACAAAGGTTTATTGTGAAAAATGTGATTTAGTTTTAAATTCTCGTGAAAAATTCTTGAAACACCTTGATAGTCATTCTTCTACAATTCCCTGTGATGTTTGCCCAATTGATACTGTAATTGACAAATTTGTTAGTTTGTTGAAGAAAAAATTATCTTAGAATATTCTATAAGTTTTTTTAACTCATTTTATCTGCATGAATTATTGAATAAAAAAGGCATAATTTTAGGAATAATTGTTATTTCTATAATTATTGGTGTTGGAATATCTATGTCTTCTACAGATGAGGAATCATATGATATTGATATGACTAAAACTCATGGAAGTATTTCCACTGCATTGGGCTCCCCAATTTTAGGAGACCTTGATGCACCTATAACAATTGTTGAATTTGGAGATTATCAATGTCATCAATGTTACAATTGGTTTCATAATACTAAACCCATGATAATGCGCGATTATATTGAAACTGGAAAAGCAAATTTAGTTTTTGTTGATTTTGCATTTTTAGGTAGAGATTCTCCAAAAGCAGCTCAAGCAACTTATTGTGCAGATGATCAAGGAATGTATTGGGAATTTCATAACTCTCTTTATAATTCTCAAGAGTCTAAAATTGATAGTGGATGGGCAAATTCTGAACGATTGAAAGCTTTTGCTTTTAATTTAAATTTAGATATGAACTTGTTTAACGAATGTTTGGACTCTGAGAAATATTCTAAACGTGTACAATACAATTCTCAACAGGCAAGAGATAATGGTGTTCGTGGAACTCCTGGATTTTTTATTGTTGGTTCTGACTTTGATCAACAACAAGTTGGTGGTGCACAACCATTTTCTGTATTTAAGAGAATTTTGGATTCTATGATCTAAATGATTGAAGTTTTAAAACTTGTTTTTTCCAATTATAAATTAATTCTACTGTCTTTGATAATTTTCATATCTATGATGATCCCATTGTTATTTGTATCAGAATTTATTTTCTTTGAGCCTTTTTTTGTTACTCACATACCTTCCGGAAGTGAAGTCAGTTTTATTTTGATAACAGTGCTTTCTGTACTATCTGCATTGGTCATTCCTATGAATCTTTTTAGAATATTAAATTTTAATTATTCAAAACAAAAAATGAGTGGTAGTGTTTTTGGCTCCATTATTGGTTCCGCAGCTGGCGCATGTAGTTGTGGTCCAATTGGGTTTGCTGTAATTTCCACTTTTGGTTCTTTTGGAGCTACTGCTACTGCATTTTTAACTAATTATGAAATCCCTATCAGAATAATTGCTATAATGATCCTAACGGTGACCTATTTTACAACAATAAAATCTGTCCAAATTGAATGTAAAACAGATTTTTAATTTGGATTGACTAGAAATTACCACTTAGGTAAATTTTTGTAACCTTGGTGTGTATCATTAAGGTAAATTATTACTGTTTGTGACTGTCATGTATGTTCCAATTAGACCAAGTAGACGTGATTCTGATCCTGATGAAATAGAAGATTCTGAAGACTAATTTTCTATTCTTATTTTATATCAAAATACTTAATTTACATGATCTAATTCAGATATTTATTAGCATTTTTAGATTAAATAATATGCAAAATTGGAATCTCTTTTTTGGAATTTTTATTATTTCTAGTCCGATTCTTTTTGCAATGATCGCATTTCCTGACTCGATTGCTTGGAGCTGGAATGAAGGTAGAGGTGGTTACTTTTTTGCTTTAGTTTTTGTTGTTGCTGAATTAATTGGTTTAAAAATTGTTATTTCTAAAAAACGACTACTTTCTGTAATTCCAATTGCATTGTTGACAATGTCTTATTTACTTTCATTAGAATATGGTTTGAGAGAATTTCTTATTGAATCTGCTGCACAATTTAATGTTCAGTTGATTTATTCTTGGACTTGGATGTGGGATTTTATTGTAATGGCAATTTTCATTGTTGTTGCTTTAACCATTTTCTTTGGAAAAAGATGGATACGGATTGCTCCTGCTGCCCCTATTTTTCTTAGTGGTACTGGAATAATTCTCTCACTAGATGCTTTTTTTCCATACGATACACTTGGACCACTACAATATGTTGTTCCTTATTTTGTTCAAGCAAATGTTTGGATTATCACCATGTTTGATCTTGGTACAGCAATAGCTCGTGATAATGTAATGTTTTTACGTGGTGATCATGGTTCTATGGCATTACAAGTTTTCTGGCCTTCTGCAGGTGTACATAGCATAATCATTTTTTCACTTGTTATTGGTGCATTTATGTTAAAAATGAATATTCCAAAGAATCGAAAAATCTTTTATTTCTTTTTAGGTATTATGGGAACCATAGGTGTTAATTTAATTCGAATTTTTTCATTATCTTGGTATGCTCTTAAAGTAACCACTGATCCTGTTGCATGGGAGGAATATCACAAAATTGCAGGTGAAATCATGTTTTTGCCTTGGTTATTTGTTTTTATTTTGGTTGTAATAGTAATAGAATCTAAACGCCTTAAAAAATTGGAATCTGAAAATATTAAAAATTGATTTTTATCAAAAATAATTTGTAATGTTGCTTTGACCTTTAATTTCTGTAAGATCTGTAACTTTTACCCCTATTCTTCTAATCTTAATTGTCTGATTGATTAATGCCTCTGATAACAATTGTTCTGCATTTTTTTCCAATTCTTCTAAAGTATTAGTTGAGTTTCTTAGCATTTTTGATTTTGATTTGCTTGATAGATCTGTTTGTACAAAGTGTATCCCAATGGATTTAAACATTTTATTATTTTTTTTAATTACTTCATGTACTTGTTTACACAATTCTTTCAAATTAATTAATAAGAATTCATAATCTGTTGAATCTTTTTTCAAAGTAATTATTTTACTATATTGTACGCTATCTTCTTTTTCTTTTACTATTTCAAAATTTTTCCCTCTTACTGAATTATACAGATACGTTCCAGTTTTTCTACCAAATTCTTTATTCAATGTAAAAATATCAACTTTTTTTAAATCTTTGATTGTTTTTAAATTCATTTCATTAAATCGCAATTCTGTTTTTTTGCCGATTCCTGGAATTGCTCGAATTTTTAATGGTTCCAAAAACTGTTCTAACTTTTCTGGTTCAACCACTGTTAATCCATCTGGTTTTTGGTAATCTGATGCTATTTTAGAAATTAGTTTATTTGGAGAAACTCCAATTGAACAACTTAATTTTATTTTAACTCTAATTGTATTTTTTATTTGTTGAGCAAGATGACTTGCTTTTTTGAAATTTGCTTCTACTCTTTTAGTGACATCTAAATATGCTTCATCTCTACCGACATATTCAAAAATATCTGCATTTTCCTTCATTATTTTCATTGCTTTTTCAGTCATTTGTGAATAATATTCAAAGTCTACTGGCAGAAATACTGCATCGGTTCTATTTTCAAGTCTTTTTTTTGCAAATGAAATTGGAATTCCTGATTTTACTCCATATTTTCTTGCTGTATAATTTGCAGTTGCAATTGCTCCACTATCTCCTCCTCTATCTGAAAAAACACAAACACAAACAGGTTTTGTTTTTAATTCTGGTTTTCTAACTTCTTCACATTGTGCATAAAAATAATCGAAATCTATGTGGAAAATCACTCTTTCCAATACTTCTATTATGATTCTTTGATTATTATATTTTATACGAATATTTTTTTAATTTGTTAAAATCTAAATATTATGATAAATTATTCTTTACATGGATTATCCTGTTTTCGCTGATGAAAATGGTGTAAATTTTAATCCTGATAATATGGAAAAAGAGAAATTATATCATTGTATTTTTGACGATAAAGCAATGTTGGTTTTTAAAGATTCTCAAGATATGATGAACTGTTATGAAATTGAAGAACCTGAATTGGTTGAACAAATCAAAAAATGTCCTTCTGATGATGATCTTGAAAGATTGTTTCAAGACTATTTACAAGGCAAACACCTGAATAATTAAATAAAAGATAAAGTCCTTTTGTAATAATAGGAATTACAAATTGAGTCTTAATAAAAAATCTAATGATGCAGAAGATATTTTATCCGAATTTGATTCAAGAATCAAACCAACACC
>DASCQR010000028.1:0-4405 GCA_036013185.1 Candidatus Nitrosopumilus sp.
TTTAATTCACCAAACAGCTATACAGGAAAAGAACCATCATCATTAAATGCAATTGAGAATGAGTTTGATCCTAAATTACAAATTACATCAAAAATTGAAAAATTGATTGCATTTGGGCATGATCCGTCAAAAATGGAAATTGTGATTGTAGGTGGAACATTTCTATTCATGCCAAAAGATTATCAAAAAGATTTTATCAAATCATGTTACGATGCTCAAAATGGGGTAGACTCAAAAAACTTAGAGGAAGCCAAATCAAATAACGAACATGCAGAGATAAGAAACGTAGGATTTACAATCGAAACTAAACCAGATTATTGTAAAAAAGAACATGTAGATTTAATGCTAAGCTATGGAGTTACGAGAGTTGAGATAGGAGTTCAATCATTACAAGAAAGAGTTTACAAAATTATCAACAGAGGACACGATTATAATGACGTAACAGAATCTTTTCAAATTTCAAAAGATGCAGGTTACAAAATTGTTGCACACATGATGCCAGGATTACCAACAATGACTCCAGAGGGAGATATTGCAGATTTCAAAAAATTATTTTCAGATTCACAATTACGACCAGATATGTTGAAAATTTATCCATCACTAGTAATTGAAAACACACCGCTGTATGAAGAATACAAACAAGGAAAGTATACACCATATTCAGATGAAGAAATGATCAAGGTACTAACAGAAGCAAAAAAGAACATTCCAAAATGGGTCAGAATTATGAGAGTTCAAAGAGAAATTTCACCAAAAGAGATCATAGCAGGTCCAAAATCAGGTAACCTCAGACAAATTGTACATCAAAATCTTGCCAAACAAGGATTATCATGTAAATGTATTAGATGTAGAGAAGCAGGATTAGCAGATAAAAAAACAGTAAATGAAGACATAAAATTGAAAAGAATAGATTATGATTCTTCAGATGGAAAAGAGGTTTTCTTATCATATGAAGACAAAAATGAATCAATTTATGGATTCTTAAGATTAAGAAAACCAAGTTTAGAGGCGCATAGAGACGAAATTGATGAAAACACATGCATAGTTAGAGAGATTCACGTATATGGAAAATCTTTGAAATTAGGAGAAAAAGAAACAGATGAAATACAACATTCAGGGTTAGGAAAAAATTTGATGAAAGAAGCTGAAAAAATATCAAAAGAAGAATTTGATGCAAAGAAGATCCTAGTGATTAGTGCAGTAGGTACTAGAGAATATTATCAAAAATTAGGGTATTCGTTATATGGGCCATATATGTCCAAAATATTGAATTAAGGAAAAGATATGTCTGAAGAAAAAATTATCGGGAAAGGAACATGGATTGACAAACTAGCATCAGAATTACTTGAACGTGAAAAAAAACTCGGAAGAAGTTTAGATGTAATTAATGTAGAAAGCGGATTAGGAGCATCAGGGATTCCGCATATTGGGAGTTTAGGAGATGCAGTCAGAGCATATGGAGTAAAATTAGCATTAGAAAATTTAGGATACAAATCAGAACTAATTGCATATTCAGATGACCTAGATGGATTAAGAAAAATTCCAGAAGGAATGGAAAAATTTGGTTTAGAGGAACACATAGGAAAACCAGTTTCATTAATTCCAGATCCTTACGGAACTCACGATTCTTACGGAATGCATATGAGCAGTATTCTTTTAGACGGATTAGACAAAGTTGGGATTGAGTATGAGTTTAGAAGAGCAAAAGATACCTACAATCAAGGACTGTTAAAAAATCAAATACATACAATATTAGAAAATAGTACAAAAATTGGAGATAAAATTTCAGAATTAGTTGGACAAGAAAAATATCAAAAGTATTTGCCATATTTTCCAGTTTGTAAAAAATGCAATCGACTTTACACAGCAGAAGCAACAGAATACCTTGCAGATAAAAAAATTGTCAAATACAATTGTCATGATACAGAAATAGGTTCAAAAATGATCAAAGGTTGTGGTCATCAAGGAGAGGCAGACATTACAAAAGATTTAGGAAAATTAGCTTGGAAAGTGGAATTTGCTGCAAGATGGTCGGCATTTGATATTAGATTTGAAGCATATGGAAAAGACATAATGGATTCTGTGAAAGTAAATGATTGGGTAGCAGAGGATATTTTACAATTTCCACACCCACATCACGTAAAATATGAAATGTTTTTAGATAAAGGAGGAAAGAAAATTTCAAAATCATTAGGAAATGTAATTACTGCACAAAAATGGTTAGAATTTGGAAATTCAAAATCAATTTTACTTCTACTATACAAAAGAATCACAGGAGCTAGAGAATTAGGATTTGATGACATTCCAGGTTTGATGAATGAATACAATGAGCTTGAAGATACGTATTTTGGCAGAATCAAAATAGATAATCAAGCAAAACTAACCAAATTAAAAGGACTTTATGAATATGTGAATTTACTTAATCCTCCAAAGCAATCTAGCACTCATGTAAATTACAGGTTATTAATTGAATTAACAAAAATTTTCAAAGAAAATAGAAATGAAAGAGTGATGAAAAAACTGATTGATTATGGAGTCATAAAAGAAGAAGGTAATCAAGAAATACAAAAACTGATAGAAATTGCAGGGAATTATTCTGATGAGTTTGATGAGCAAGAAAAAATAGAAGTGGAACTAGATGCTACCGCTAAAAAAGCAATATCATTACTAATAACAGAATTAGAAAAAGAAGAAGATCCGGAAGACATTCAAAATACAATATATCAAATTGCAAAAGGAAATGATGTACAACCAAAAGATTTCTTTAAAATACTATATCAAATAATTTTGGGAACTTCAAGAGGACCAAAGATAGGGCCATTTATTACAGATATTGGAAGAAAACAAGTTGCCAAAACACTAGCAGAGTATGTTTAACAATGGTTCACGGAGAACATAATAAAAGTAGAAACAGTGGAGGATTTGCACTAATTATTTTAGGAGCATTAATGTTGATTGTAGGTCCTCAGGAAGCAATAGTTCCAAAAAGTTTGAGCGTGATTGTATGGATCGGGGGCATAATAATTGGAGGTATAGGATTCTATCTAAAATTTGTGAGAAATAGAGTCAAACGGCAATAAAGAAATATTCATCTTTTGGGACATATGTGATAAGAAAATGGGATTTTTTAGCAAGAAAAAAGAAATTAAAGAAAATAATGAAGAGGAGTCGATTTTAAAAGAAGAATTAGAAACTGAAGTTGAAAAGATTCAAACAGAATTTAGGACAAAGCAAGAAGAAGTAGTAAAAGTTTCAGAAAAGATTCAAACTGTAAAAGAAGAATATGAAACTACTGTTAGTAATCTGATGTTAGTAAAAAAAGAATTTAATCAAAAAAAAATGGAATTGGATATAGTTCAAAGAGAATACCGAGAAATTAGAGAGAAAATAAAAAATGCTCAACAAATTAAAGATACAAAATCAATTAACGAATTCAATAAAACTGAAAAAGAATTCAAAAAAATTAAAGATGAACTAGATCAAATGATAAAGGAACAAAAAGAAATCAAAGATGGAATTACAAAAGGACAAACAACATTACATGGATTAAGAAAACAGCAAATTGAGGTAGGTAAAGAATTAGATGAAGCAAATTCAAGATTATACAATGCAAAACAGGAATTAGATGAAAAAAACCAATTTCAAGATACTAGCATTTTAACATCAAAAGAGAAAAAAGAAATTAAAAATAATTCATCTACGGAAAAAGCTAATGCAGGAGTAATTGAGGCAGCAAGTGTAGTTGTCGGGTCATTAAAATCAAAACTAAACATGACACAAAAAGAATTAGAACAAATTCAAGGACTTTTAGAAGTAGAAAGAGAGGCACATAAAAAAACAAGACAGGAATTAATGAAAATTAAATCTGAAAAAAAGTAAATTAATCACAAATCATTAAAATATTTCTTCCATCTTAATTTTATTTCACTCTCAGATTTACCCAAATCATAGAGGGGTGAAGTTACTTCAGAAACAGACGAAACAGTAACTAGTACAACAGAATTGATGGGACTTTGAATTCCACTGTTTCTATAAAAAGTAAGAATTTCATCAAACAAAGGAGAATCTTTAATAATTTTTCCAGTTCCAATAAACAAATATCCCTTACGAGATAAGGGATCAATGACATTAATTTCCATAGAAGAATTGGTTTTTAGATTACTCATTGTATCGGGTGAGCGAATATTTGCAAATACAAGAAGATCAGAATTCCAAGAAATTATAGTCCCTTTGGGAGAAATATTGGGTTTCCCATCAGGTGAAACTGTTGCAACATAACCTAATTTTTGAGAATTTAAAAAACTCTTAATTTCTGAAGATATAACAGACATATTATTTGTAATTCATTGGACATAATTAATTTTAAGAATTAACAAATACATCATAAATTACTTAAGTTCAAAAT
>DASCQR010000029.1:0-4471 GCA_036013185.1 Candidatus Nitrosopumilus sp.
CATTACCCATTATTGCACCATCTTTCATTTTCAAAATGTGTTCTTTTCTAATTACACTAGTCATTCCAGTACATGTGATAAACATATCACCAAGTTTTGCAGCTTGTGCCATTGGCATTACTTCAAATCCATCCATGTGAGCTTCTAATGCCTTTACAGGATCAACTTCAGTTACAATTACTTTTGAACCCATTCCGTTACATCGTGATGCAACACCACGACCAACCCATCCATATCCAACAACTACAACACGTTTTGATGCCATAAGTAAATTCATGGCACGTAAGTAACCATCAATAGTACTTTGTCCTGTGCCATATCGATTATCAAACATGTGTTTAGTGTAAGCTTCATTGACTAAAATTACAGGATAACGAAGTTTGCCCTGATTTTCTACAGCTCTAATTCTAGTTACACCCGCAGTAGTTTCTTCAGTTGCTCCAAGAATGTTCATATCTTTGAATCTTTTATCAAAATGTGCTTTGATATTCATATCAGCACCATCATCAGTTAGAATTGTTGGTTTATGTTTGAGTACTTGATCAATTGACCAATCATAGTCCTTTACAGATTGTCCATGCCATGCATAAACATTGATGCCCTGTGATGCTAAAAATGCTGCAATATTATCCTGAGTAGTTAAAGGATTGCCGCCACAAACTGCAACAGTTGCACCCAATTCTTTAGCACCCATTAGTAAAACAGAAGTTTCTTTTGTAACATGTAAACAAAAACCAAGAGTAATTCCCTTGAGAGGTTTTGATTTTTTTAATCGATTAATAGTATTATCTAAAATTTGCATATGAGATCTAGCCCACTCATAGGAAAGTTTTCCTTCTTTGATTAATTTAGGATTTGATTTAACCTTGCTCAATAATTGATTGCAATTTCAAGGGCTATAAAACATTATCATGCGAATCTAAATAAATGACAAGTTGTTCCATAAACCAATGACTTGGAAAAAGATTGCAGAAAAAGGTGAAGTGCCATCAGGCCAGAGTAAAGCATTCAAAATTGATGGCAAACAAATTGCAATTTTTAATCAAGACGGATTTCATGCAATGGATGATCTTTGTGTACATCAAGATGGATCAATTGCACCAGGAAAATTAGAAGGAGATATTGTAGAATGTCCATTACACATGTGGCATTATAACATCAAAACAGGTGAATTGATGGATTATCTAGATGGCGTTAAACTAGAAACATATGAAGTTCAAAAAAGAGACGACGGGCTATATGTGGACATTTAAAAAAATCAGCTTGTCACATCTTTGAATTCATTTAAGAGTTTAATTTCAACAAAATCAATATCACATTTTGCCTGCATTTTATATGAAGGATCTATCTTAATTAATTCAGACAATACTGCCAGACCTTCCTTGACTTTTCCTGATTTCATTATAGATGATGATTTATTGTACAATGCAGTCTTGTTTTGAGGTTTTTTGCTTAAAACCACATTAAAACACTCAATGGCAGCATCATATTGTTCAATTTTATGATAACACAGTCCCTTGTTTAGTAATGCCAAGATATTTTCTTTATCTTGTGAAAGAACATCGTCATAACAAATTATTGCTTCATTGAATTTTCCAAATTTTCCAAAAATGTTGCCTTTTTTTAACAGTGCTTCTAAATGCAGGGGATTCTGATCAAGAATTTTTTGGTAAAATGATAATGCCTCTTTCGGATTATTCAAATTCAAAGATGTCTGCCCTTTGTTTAGTAAATTTTCTATTTCAGACATTATTAAAAATCTCAAATATTTCTATCTACAAATACATTTCCAAATGTATAATGTATTTTATCAATTGTTACTTCAATTGGAATTGGATCCACATCAAAATTTAAAAATGATTTAAGTTCATTTTTGGTAAACCATTGACTATGAAAACCTAGACTGTTTTGAAAAATTCTATTTTGTGTATCAAAAGAATTTTCATCTATTTGCCTAATCATTGGCATCATAGAATTGTATAATTTTGGTGCAACAAAATCAAAATCATCTCCATTAAAAGTAGTTAGAATCACTAACCCTTTATCTCCAGCAATAATTTTCATAGTATCGATGAATTTTTGTCGTTTATCGTGTGGAATTACTCCCAGTGTATTGTATGAGCACATTACAATATTAGCCTCGTTTAATTTGAAATTCTTTGACAAATCAGGATTTGTGAGATCAAATTTTAGAAAATCTATTTTTGAAAAGCCTGCATGGTTACGATTTTTTTGATGTGCATAATTTAGCATAGGTTCAGAAATTTCAACGCCAAAAAATTGGATATTATTATTATGTAATTTTTTATCAAGAGCAAAAACTACTCGTCCAGTTCCTGCACCCATATCAATAATTGAACAATTGTTGTTTAACTTTGACATTTTTTCACAGATGGTTACAAGAATGTCAATTTCCTTCTCTAAATAATTGATAATTAGTGGATTTTGGTTGTCCTCCACACTATTGTCATAATCAATAGCAAGATTATCCCAAATTTTTTGATCCACGATTTTAACTTTTTTTAATTAATTTAAAGTCTAATATCAATTATTTAATTGAGAATTAGCAATACAGGACAATTAATAATACATGGAATTTTTTAAAAGAATCATTGAACCAAGACATTGTAAATAAAATAATTTCTCAAGATTATGCTTCAATTACAAATAAGATTGAAGAATTTATAGAAAATGAAATTGATAAAAATCATGCTAAAGGAATTATTTTAGGGTTAAGCGGAGGAATAGATTCAGCAGTATTAACATACATTTGTAAAAGAAAACTAAAAGAAAAGACGATTGCATTGATTATGCCAGATACGACAATTACACCCAGTAGTGAAACAGAAGACGCATTGAAAATTATTGGATTAACAGGTATTGAACACAAGTTAATCGATATCAAACCAATTGTAAATGAATATTCCATGTACTTAGAACCAAATGAAAAGTCTAAAGGAAATTTAAGAGCAAGAGTTAGAACAAATATCCTTTACTATTATGCAAATATCAAAAATTATTTGGTGTTAGGCTCAAGTGACAAAAGTGAGTATCTGATAGGATATTTTACAAAATTTGGAGATGGAGCGTCAGATTTAACACCAATTATTTCGTTGTATAAATTGCAAGTAAGAGAGATTGCAAAACATTTGGGAATTCCAGAAAACGTCATATCAAAAAAGAGCAGCCCCCATCTTTGGAAAGATCATGAAGCAGAAGAAGAACTAGGCGTACAATATGAAGAAATTGATTCAATTCTATATTGCTTGTTTGATGAAAAACTCTCAATTCAAGAAACAGCAGAAACTACAAAAATAGACAAAAAAATAGTTGAAAAAATTTATGAATTAAACATTAACAGCAAACACAAGAGATTACTACCACAAAAAGATGATATAAAATAACATGAGACTTCAAGATACTTTATCCAATCAAGAACAGCAGTTAGAGGATTCAGAAAAAATTAGAGTTTATCTGTGTGGAGTAACAGTTTATGATGAATCGCATATTGGACATGCAAGAACAATCATTGTTTTTGATGTTTTAAGAAAATATTTAGAAAATAAGAACATCAAAGTAGAATTTGTACAAAATTTTACAGACATAGATGACAAAATTATCAATCGTGCACAAAATGAGAAATTGCCAGCTGAAGAAATCAGCAACAGATACATTCAAAATTATTTCAGAGATTTTGATCAATTAAATATTAAACGTGCAACAAATTACCCTAAAGCTACAGAACATATCGAAGACATTATTGATTTTGTACAAAAATTAATTGAAAAAGATATTGCATATGTTTCAGATAACGGAGTTTATTTTTCAGTTTCAAAATTTCCTGAATATGGGAAATTATCTAAGAAAAAAATTAATGAATTACAATCAGGTTCAAGGATACAAATTGATGAAACAAAAAAAGATCCATTAGATTTTGCAGTATGGAAATGTTCAGATGTGGAACCAACATGGAATAGCCCATGGGGCAAAGGCAGGCCAGGATGGCACATTGAATGTTCAGCCATGAGTATGAAGTATTTGGGAGAAAATTTTGACATTCATGGTGGCGGAAGAGACTTAATTTTTCCACATCATGAGAATGAAATAGCACAATCAGAATCACACACAGATAGTCAATTTGCAAAAATTTGGATGCATGTGGGAATGGTAACAATTACAGGAGAAAAAATGTCAAAATCGTTAGGAAATACGAAATCAATCAAGCATGTTTTAGAGAATTGGGGAGCAAATATCATCAGATTATTTTGTTTATCAGGACACTATTCTAAAGTAATAGACTATTCTGAAGAATTGCTAAAAGAGAATCTTACTAAATGGAGACAAGTAGAAACATGTTATTTTGAATTAATTCATGCAAATAGTGGAGAACAAGAAGACGTATCAGAAAAAATTAAAAAGATAAGTCAAGAGTTTGATGATTCACTAGAAGATGACTTGAATACACATTTAG
>DASCQR010000030.1:0-27683 GCA_036013185.1 Candidatus Nitrosopumilus sp.
CTTTATCAAGAACTTTTGGATTAATGACAACCCCAGGTCCAATCATCACTTTAGAATTTTTATTCAAAAATCCGCTTGGAAGCATTCTTACTTTGTAAACTTTATCTCCATCCATTATAGTATGACCGGCATTAGGACCTGCACCACCACGAACGATAATTTTTGGATCATCTTTTATTGCTAAATATGAAATAATTTTTCCTTTACCTTCATCACCAAAAAATCCTCCAACAACAACAGTAGAAACCATATTCTACAATATCTAATTCGTTTATTTAAGCTAAAGTATTGTCACATGATTTTATATTCAAGCAAAATTAGATCAGATCCATGTCAGATGATAATCATGCTGGAAATATTATTGTAAATTTATCAAGTTTACCAGATTTTCTAAGAACACCAATTTTAAAAAAAAGAATGATCGAATTCTTTTCAAAAGGAGAAGCAGATAAAAAAGAAATTATCTATAACGCTTTAGAAGCAGGACCAACAATTCCATTCCTTAATTTCTCTAAACTGTTTAAATCATGGCTAAAAATTGTAGCAAATCTATCTGAAGAACATAGAGAAGGGATGTTTTTGGCATATATTCAGCAATCGTTGTTAGATCCAGAAAAATTAATTGCGTTTAATTTAGATGGGATTTTGGAAATGTTTTTACAATTAGAAGAAAATGAGAAAGAAACCATATCAAATACAATTAAAAAAATAATTAAAAATCTAAATGACGATGAAAGAAAGAAACTTCTAATTATGATTCCAAATAATGCTAAAAACCATTTAAAAATTTAATTTATCTGGGGTTCATCAGGTTTACGATTATCTTCATCAGTATAATCAATTATTTCTCCCTCAGGAGACAAAACACCTACAAAGATTTTTTCGTGTTTTTTTAATAATTTACGATGATCAGCCATTGACATATCTAATTTCATTTCATTCATTACCATTACTTGATATTCTTTCCATTCAGCCCAACACTTTGTACATGTAGGGTATTTTTCATTAATTGGTCCTAATTGTTCATTATCAGGAATAGAATTTTTGCATTTAGTACATGTACGACTCATGGAAATCAGCAAGAAATGACTCCTTTTATCTTTTTTTGATGTAAAGTAATAATAATTCATGAACAATATCATCCAGTATGAAGATCAAATGTCCAAAATGCAAAGAGAATGCAGAAGTATCTACAGATTATTCATTTGTAAAATGTGGTTCATGTGATTTAGATATGAGTTATGGAGAATATGTTAAATTTGTAGCACATAATCAACCTAGATATTCAGACATTTTAGGAGATTATGCAGCTGGTGGAAGTACAGAAGGTCACACAGCAGGTTCATTAGATGAATGGGATTAACAAAATAGTAAAATGATTCATCATGTTAAAATAATTACTTTGACAAATTACTAAACATCATTGGAATTTTTATTAGAAAATATACTTAATCTAATTGGATTTTTAGTTGGACTCGCAATAGGCATTATGTCATATATTGGATTTAAGAATACAGGGAGTCCAACATTATTTAGATTAACAATTGCATTTCTTTCAATCAGTATAGGATTTTTTGTAATATGGTCAGGGTATATGGTAGAAGATTTTATAATCAAATCAGGCAGTATTGAAAGATGGATTCAAACTGTAGGAATAATTATTCAAACTGTAGGTTATTTTTTTATTGCATTTTCACACAGCATCAAATCATTTTTTCCAAAATCAAATTATTTTAGATCAGTTGGAGTTTTACCATTTTTTTTGGTATCAACTGTACAATTAGAACATATTTTTAGATCAATTTCATTTATTTTATTAGTTTATGGTGCAATTGAAACAATGTTATCATATAGAGATAATAAAAATAAAGGTGCAATTTCAGTTTCATTTGGACTAGGTCTTTTGGCATTGGGAGAATTTTTGGGATGGTACTCTTTTGTATTCCCAGAATCAATACTATATTCAATTTCAATGACTATCAAAATTGCGGGATTAATTGCATTATTCATTCCAGTCAGTAAAGTCCCATTAAAAAAAATAAAATTTGATGATGATTTAGATAAAATATGAAATAGGCTCAAAAATCTCAAAAGGTCAAATTCTTTTATCTTTTTAGTATACACGAAAATATCAACTCTCTATCATAGAAATTTAAGAATTGAAAAATAAGAAAATGGGAGAATATAGAACACAAATGATGATTATTGGAGACATACTATCAACTACTAGAGATGATCAACAAGATGAAAATGGTGCAACAGTAACATATCTAATTAGAAAAGCAAATATTTCACATTCTAGAATTTCTAGAATTTTAAAAACGCTAGTATCACAGGGGTTACTAGAACAAGCAGATTCACAAGGTTCCAACAGATATAAAATTAGTCAATCAGGAAGAGAATTTCTTCAAGCATACAATTCGTTTACAAAATTTGCAGATAATTTTGGTTTAAATATTTAGTTTTAAAAACGATTGAAATTATTATCAAAATTAGGTAAAAAAACTCACATAAATGAATTCATATTGTAAAAATTCAATTAATAGTAAATAATAATTAAAGAAAAAATTTGTATGAAATATGTTGAAAGTAAATTGTGATGAAGATGGTATTAAAAAAACATTTGAAATTATTGAAAAAGGAGGGATCGTAATATTTCCAACAGATACTGTGTATGGAATAGGATGTAACCCATATAATATTAATTCAATAAATAAAATTTATGAGATAAAATCAAGATCAGAAATTAAATCATTACCAGTATTAGCATATTCATTAGACGTAGTTAAACAAATAGCAATTGTAAATAAATTTACTGAAAAAATTATAGAAAAATATTGGCCAGGTCCATTAACATTGATTTTAAAATTGACTGATGAAAAATTGAAAAAATCATTAAACTTAAAAAATAAAATTGCAATTAGAATTCCAGATTCCAAATGTACTTTAAAAATATTAGAAAAATGTAATTTACTAATTGGTACAAGTGCAAATATTTCAGGAAATTCATCATTTACAAATCCTGACGAATGTATGAAAAATCTTAAAAATTATGACATATTTGTGAATGGAGGAACAATTACAAGTAAAGGAGAATCAACAATCATTGAAATTGAAGACGAAAAAATCAAAATCATTAGAGAAGGAATACTAAAAATCGAGGATATTAAGATATGATGAATCTAATAGTAACGTGTGCAAGAAACTTAGAGGGTGAAACTGAGGAAGAATTAACAGATATTTTAGACGAATTAGGAGATTCTGATGTTAAAATTTCAGTTAGTAATATGTCTGGAATAATCACAGTACAAACAAAATTAGATCCAATACAAGTAGTTGAAAAAATGAAAGAAAAATTGCTGGACGAACCATGGAGTATAAGATATTGTTTAAGAGTAATTCCAATTCAAAAAACAGTTGAAACAAAAATTGAAGAAATTGAAAAAGAGGTTTCCAGTATGTCCAATCAAATTAGAAATGAAGAGTCATACAGAATATTAATCGAAAAAAGAAATTCAAACATATCAAGTAAAGAATTAATTACAAAAATAGCTAACCAGATAAAAAATAAAGTTTCATTAGATTATCCAGATAAAATTATTTTAATTGAAATACTAGGAACAATTACTGGAATTTCAATTATTAAAAAATCAGATATATTAAGTCTTGAAAAAACTAAACGAGATATGTCAGATTAGAATAGATGCTTTTTCTACTAAAATGTCTTCTAATGGAGTTTTCGAATAAACAACATCAACATGTTTTTTTGAAATATTGAAATGTTTTTTTATGAATAATTCATTATTTTTTAAAAATAAATTTACACATAATGGAGATAATTCAGAAAATAATGATTTGAAATGATTTTTATTTCCAATAGCAATTTAAATAAAGTTTATAGATGATTTCATCCCAGCAGAAGAAATTGCATTTGAAATTTGTAATGTTAATCCAAATCTCATCAAGATATCAGTCTCAAGTTTATTTGATAACAAAATATTGTTTTTTTCAGCATTTAATGAAAGTGTTAAAATCTTTTTTAAGTGAGAGGAGTTCAAAATAAAATTGCTGGATACAGCTTGGAATCTAATTTTTGGATATTTTTTTCTTAAATTATCAATAAATTGAACATCAATATTTTTTTGACCTCGAATTTCAATAATTTGAATTTGTTTTTTTTCAATTTCAAAAATTAATTTTTTTGAGATTCCACCATGAATTACTGGAATTATACTTACAACATCATTATCGTGAATGATTGTATCTTTTCCATTCATTGCAGAAGAATCAGAGCCATTAATTGCAATTAAAATATTTTCGATGTCAAGTTCAGAACTATCAGCTGGTTTGATTTTTAATAATAATTCGAATAATTGATTGATAGAAATATCAAATTTATCAATCTGTATTTGATGAGAATTAAAAGATTTTTTTGCGCCACCGATAAATTTTACAGTAATCATATCATTATCTAACTATAATTTAGAAATTAATATTTAATTAATTATTCAGATTTTTCTTCGGTAGATTCTTTTGAATCAACTATAGAGTTTACTTCTTCATTTGTTAATGTAATTTCTTCAACTGTTTCAGAAACATCCTCAGTCATTTCTAAAGAAGAATCCTCTTCGGTTGTAGAAGAATCATTACTATGTTCTTGTTTGTATTTTTCTTCAAGGGTCTGTTTTTTATTAAAACGTGTGATATAGCCAGCAACCTTGTTTTTTAGACCTTTTGAGCGAATAATAGTAATTTGATTTAGTACTTTTTTATTATCTCCAAAATCTTCACCAAATTTACTTTTATGTTCATTTAATACTTCAAATGAAAGACGCTTTATCCTATCCACGCATAAATTAACGGATGGGGTATTTTATACCTATATTCCGAGAAATTGCTTTGTATTTTTTTCCAATAAAATAGATGTATCATCAAATGTTTTTTCAAGAATTTTTGAGGCACAAAAAACTACACTAGGAATAAAGCTAATTTGTCCAGATTTCATTTCAAAACATCTAGAAAATCTAACAGGCCCATCAGTTTCAACAAGAATTTTTGATTCATCAGTTTTAGACAATAAAGTTTGTTTATCGTTTGCGTAAATCATTACAGGTCCAAAAGAAACAAAAAAATCCATATCCATTGCTTTTTGAAGTTGTTTTTTATTGCCATCAAACCAATGTAATAATGCATTTTTAGTATTGTACGAAGTCATAATTTCAAAAATATCATCAAGACTTTTTCGAGAATGGATTGAAATAGGATTATGAAATTTTTCAGCAAATGAGAGTAAAGATTCAAAAACTTTAATTTGTCTTTTTGTGTCATGATTATTTTTACAATAAGTGGGATCTAATCCTATTTCTCCAATCCCAGAAATTTCATTTTGATTTGATTCTATCAAATAAATCATTTTTTCAAGATCATCATTTGCATTTTCAGGATGAATCCCAATAAATGGCAATACAAGATTACTTTGTTTTGATAAAGATAAAGTTGAGAGAGAATTTTCAAAATTCATAGAAACACAACAGGCTTTAATTTTAAGAAAATCCATCTGATTTAGTATATGATTTATTTCAGGTTGATATACAGAATCAGATAAATGAATATGAGAATCAAATAACCAAGTCATTTTCTAATTAATTTTGAATATAGTCTGTATAAATCGATTCCTTAGTGATATTTTTTCACTCATTAAGTTTTTTCACAAAAAATTAAAACATATCTTATGAAATCTTCAGAATTAGGATTATCAGCAATGTATAGAATTTTAAAAAAATCAGGTGCTGAAAGAGTTAGTGATGAATCAGCAGACGAATTAAGAAGAATAATAGAAGATATTGCAGAAGATATTGCAAGAAATGCTGTAGATATGGCTTCACATGCAGGTAGAAAAACAATCAAAGCAGAAGATGTGAAATTAGCTTCAAAATCATTTAACAAATAATAATCTAAAGAGTTTAATTATTCATTTCATGTTTTTCAAAACGGTACTCTGGCAGAACGGTTATGCGTGAGCCTGCAAAGCTTATACAAGGGGGTTCGACTCCCTCGGGTACCTTTATTCAACTATAACTTGAGCTTTCATCCAAGGATGTAATGTACAAAAATAATCATATGTTCCATATTCATCAAAAGATAATGTATAGTATTCATAAGGATCTAAGTAGCCACTATCAAAAAGTTCAGTAGGTTCACCGTAAAAGCCAGAAGTAACACTATGAAAAGAGGAATCCTCATTTAACCAAGTAACAGATTCTCCTTTTTCAATAACTATTGTTGATGGAATATAGCAAATATCTTCAATATCGCATCCAGGACGTGAAACTTTTGTAGGCATTATAATATCTGCTTTAGTAATTTCTTTCACTTCTAAACTAGTTTCTTCAGAAAGAATTTCTTCATTAGTTAAATTAGATAATGATAAACCAAGTATCGAAATAGATATTCCCAAAATTATTGCCAAAGTGATTATTTTTTTTATCAATTCATTTCACATCCGTTGAGAGTAATTATACAATTACCTAATTCTCTAAATATATAATGCATTACAAAAATTAATGTCACAAAATCCAAATGGGTTGTTAGAATACATACCAGGATCACATACATTATTAGTACAAAAAAATTCTAGTCCACCATTAGAGGGTTTTGCAGAAAATATCAGAGATAGCATACATGATTATGCAGAGGATTCAAAAAGTGAGGTAGAAAAAGGGAATAATTTCCTTCAATGGATTTTAACTAGAGTTTTTGAGGCTACGGAAGATGATGCAGCAGATGCAATTGTTGATGGAGCAAATGATCTAGGAATTGATGCATATTTGCCAGTTGATTTTTCAGATAATACAGTTAGATTATTTCAATCAAAATATGGAACATCACATTCACTTGAAGCAATTGCAAAATTCAAAGAGGATGCAAAAAGATTACTTGCCAAAGACATTACAAAAATGAGACCTGAATTAGCCCAACTTGTAACAAAAATCAAAGAAAAAAATCTTAAAATAAAATGTTGTTATGTGACTGATCAAAAAGTCGATTATCAAGACGAATTAGTTGAAATAATAGATGAAGAAAAAATAATTCAAAAATTATGGGACAGAATTAAAAAACCAGCAGCAGGAAAAAAATCATCAATTAAACTTGAAAGAATGCTCAGACATGAAAATACTATTTTAGGAATTTTAAAACTACGCGAATTAACTGAATTTGTAAGTAAAAACAGAGACTATGTTTTTGAGTCAAATATTAGACAATGGATGCAATTTAAAACTACAGTCAATAAAGGATTGCGCGATACTTTACAAACAAATCCAGGAAAATTCTTTTTTTACAATAATGGAATAACAATAGTAGTTAGTGATTTTACAGAACTAGGAGAAAACATGATTGAGCTTTTTGCCCCACAAATTGTTAATGGAGCACAAACATCAAATTCAATTTTAGATCATTCAAAGAGAACAAAAAATATGGATGGTTCGATGACAGTAACCATCATTAAAGCTGATGATGAACAAGAACAAAACAACATTACAAAATATAGAAATTCTCAAAATTCAGTTAGAGGAAAAGATTTAGTTTCATTAATGGATTTTCACAAATCAATTAAATCACAATTAAAAAATTGTGGATATTTTTATGAAATTCAAGCAGGTTCATTTGATACAAAAACAAAATCAAAGCAATCAGAATATGGTGGAGATATAGCTTACAATAATTACCTTCCAGATAACCACAAAAAAGTTATTGTTGCAAAAGATGCAATCCAATCGTTAGTAGCAGGAATTGAACAAAGACCAACTGAATCATATAGTTCTCCATCTCAATTTCTTCCAAGAGGAAGTAAATATGATCAAATTTTTAATGATAATCTAAAAGACGATTATAGAATAATTCTGTACCCCTACCTTGTAAAAGAATTTGCAAAAAAATCATTGAAATATGGAAAACAAGGGGGACATAAAACAAAACGTTATGCAACATTATTTTTTGTAGCAGTTTATTTTAGAATATTACATAAAAAAATTTTAGAATCTAAAGGGGATTTTAAATCAGATATAAGAAAACTAGAGCCAATATTTCATAGTTTTAAGCTAAATAACAGAATTTTAAAAATTACAGATATTATTGTGACAAAATTTCTAGAAGACACCGTAGTAGATGATGAAATTGAATTAGCAAATACAAAACATAATTTTTTCTCCCAACATGTTTGGAATGATACTATGTTGAGAGTTATTGATAAAAAGATCAGACAAGAAGAAGATGAAATCGTTGCACTTAAAAAAATTGCAAATAGCTTATTTTAATCATAAAGGTAGTAGTCTAACCAAGTAAAAATCTTGCAGGAGGTTTACATTGGTTAAACTAGCTACCTGCTTTTATCAGAAAGATGTATTATTTAACATGATTTTCTCAATCAGGAATAATCCAGTATGTTTTTTATAACGATAAAAAATAGAAAAAATGCGTTGGGACAAAAAGAAAAATGTGTAGTTTGTAATGGTAAAATTCAACAGAGATACAATCCAATGGAAGAATGGGGAATTAAAGGAACATTGTGTGGAAAATGTTATTCAAAAAGAGTTCATGATCATTATCCTGGAGAACATGTCAGAGTGAACAAAGATTTAGATTGATTTAATTTTCTGTTTTTGAATATTTATTAACATTAAAACAATTCCATGCTAGTGGATCATCTTTAACATCTTTTTCTTCTAAGAATTTTATATCTGAAATTACTTTTTTCCTTTTCAATAAATTGACTTGAAAACTAGAAAATATTTTACAGGTACAGTCATTGTATAAACAAATATCATTATCTCCTTCATCATGATCTTGAGCTTCATGACTACAAGTACACAAATCATTTTTTTTGGCATCATTAAGAGATTTTTTTGTATATACTCCCAATCTAAGAAATGCTTCACCTCCATGACCTTTCTTGAATCGTTCATAATGTTCAGATTTTGGCAATATTTTAAAAAAAGCTATATTGGTATCAGGTTTTTGTGAATCAGATCCCATAATGAACCAATAATCATTTTCCATTTCTACAAATCGAATTTTGATTGAAGGATCTACCCACCAATGTATAGAATCATGCCAAAGTGATGTAGATTGTTTTCTATCAGTAATTAGTGGAACAACATTCATCCTAAGATCATAATATCGATATGCAACACCTACAAAATCATCAAACCAAGGTATTGGAGATTGAGAAGACATTGTACCAAAATACAGGAGGAGCTTATTTATCTGATCTGAATCATTTGTAATACCCTTATATCTGAGTTTTTTACTGTACAGAATATGGCAACCTATAGAACCAGTATGCAAATTGTTGGAGATCTATTGAATGCTACCCAATTATCAGGACAAGAAGGTATCAAAACAACAACCCTTCTAACAAAAGCAAATTTATCACATTCAAGATTATCTAAATTTCTAGATAATTTAACAGGGGCAGGTCTAATTAACAAAATTGAGTATGATGGAAAAAATACTTTTGTAATTACATCTAAAGGAAGACAATACTTAGAATCATATGTTAATTTTTCAAGTATTGCAGAATCATTTGGTTTAGAACTATAAAATCTATTTTTTAGATCTTTTCCGTTTTGCATTAATTTTTTCGCGTTCTTTTTTGTCTTTATAACCACTATAGAAAAGAATGAAAATTATTCCTGCTATGGATCCATAAAATAGTGGAAGAAGTGGTTGTTCACGCACTTCTCCAGTCATTGGAGAAATCCAAGCAATAGGAACACCAACAACCATAAAAATTAAGATGATTGTTAGATACTTATCCATACATTATCTATTTTACAAAACCATATATCTTTTTGATTCTAGAGGAGATGATAGAAAAACATGGCAAAATTACTAGAAATGATAGGATTAGTACTTGTGTCAATTATGATTTTAGGATTTGTTGGAGCATTAGATACACTGATACCACTCGGTATTGAAAATGGATTAACACCATTGTTTTGGGGATGTGCAGGTGGAACTTTAATCATTATTCTGTATAGAAAAAGAAAAAGAAAACAAGCAGGACTAGAATAAAAATCATTTTACAAAATATTATGGAATGATCAATTATTTATCTACCGACAGATCTATTAAGGAGCATTTCAAGGAAGTAAAAGGGACATGGCAGAACAAACAAAACAATGGTGGATAGGTTTAGGTAAAGAGTTAGAAGTAGACATTGAAACCTTAGATGAATAATACAAAAATTTCTCCAAATAATTTTAAATATTTTAAAATATGAAAGCCTTGAACGGGATCTGAACCCGCGACCTACTGATTACGAATCAGGTGCTCTACCAGGCTGAGCTACCAAGGCACGATTGGAATGATACATCAGAGTTAATAAAAAGCCTTACCGAATTTGATTTATTGAAAAAAACTATTTCTGGAATTAGAGGTATTTTTGGAGAAGATCTAAATTTAAAGGATATAATGAAATTTACAAATAATTTTTCATCATTAATTAAATCAAAAAAATGTGTTGTAGGAAGGGATACAAGACCTTCAGGAGAAATGATTCAAGAAACAATTAGTGCGGTTCTGATGAAAAATGGAATAGATGTTTATGATTTAGGGATAGTACCAACTCCAGTAGTATTTAGAGAAGCTAGAAAGTACGGTGCAGGCATCATAGTTTCTTCATCACATAATCCAATTGAATGGAATGGAATGAAATTCATTTTAGATGGAAGAGGAATTAATGAGAAAGAACTCCCACAAATTATTAATGATCAAAAAATTTTGAAATCAAAAATAGGTAAAATTAAGAAAATAAAATCAACATACATTGAAGATGCTAGAAAAATTATAGGTAAAATAGAAAATTCGCCTAAAATTATAATAGACAATGGAGGAGGAGCTGCAAAGGATTTTGCGGAAAATTTGTTAAAAAATATTGGATGTGACGTAGAAATGATTAATCGTGAACTCTTGGATTCTTCAAGAGGTCCAGATCCTACATCAGACAAATTAATTGAATTAACTAAATTATCTAGCAACAAAGACATCGGATTTGCTTTTGATCTGGATGGAGATCGCTTAGTTGTTGTAAGAAAAGGGATAAAACAGACTCCAGACATAACATTAGGTCTAGGTGTTGCAAAATCATTAGAATTAGGACACAAAAAATTTGTTTTGAGTTTAGATACCAGTGTATCAATTGAAAAATTTATTGAAGAAAAAGGAGGAACAGTTGTGAGATCAAAAGTAGGAGAAGCAAATGTTATTGGAGACATGATAAAGAATAATTCTCAAGCTGGTGGAGAAGGAAGTAGTGCAGGATTTATTTTATCAGAATTTAATTATTGTAGAGAAGGTATTCTTACTAGTGGTTTGATATCATCGATGTTAGAAAATTCAAAATTTTCTGAAATAATTAATTATATGGAAAATTATTTTCAAATTAGAGAAAAAATTGAAATTGATTCAAATTATCATGATAAAATTATTGAAAATATAAAAAATAATTTAATAGAAAAATATTCAAAAGTAGATACACGAGATGGAATTAAAGCAATTATAGATGATAATACATGGATTTTAATTAGAAAATCAAATACAGAAGATATCATTAGAATTTCGGGTGAATCAAATAATGAAGAAAAATGTAAAACAATAATCAACGACACTAAAGTGATGGTGAAAGAACAATATGACAAAATTAAGTGAAAAAAAAATCATTGAGATTTTTCAAAAAAAGCTTGGAAATAAAAAATTTGTTTCTGAAGATGTGGAAGAATTCACTTTAGGAAAAATAAAAGTTATAGCAAAAACTGATACAATGGTTCAAAGTACAGATATTCCACAAAAAATGAGATTGTTTGATGCAGCACGAAAAAGTGTAATTGCATGTGTGAGTGATTTTGCATCTAAAGGAGTGAAACCAAAATATGGAATAATTTCAATAACACTTCCTAAATCGATTTTAACAAAAGAAATTGTCAATATTGCAAATGGATTTAAAAAAGCATGTAAGGAATTTGAGATTTCAATCATTGGAGGAGATACCAATGAAGGAAAAGAAATTGTCTTCAATGTTTGTATTTTTGCAAATTCAAACAAAATTGTAACTAGAAGAGGTTCCAAAAAAGGGGATTTGATATTTACTACAGGTCCATTTGGTTATACATCTGTAGGATTAGATGTTCTATTAAACAATAATAATAAAACAAGTAGTTTAATCAAAAAATCGGTTAAAGCAGTAACAAATCCAAAACCAAGACTCAATTTCGGTTTAAAAAATAAAGAATATTTTACATCATCAATGGATTCTAGTGATGGACTATCAACTACTTTAAATGAAATGTCAAATCAAAGTAAAAGAAAATTTGTTATAAATAAAATTCCAATCAATAATGATTTGGAAAAATATCTTAAAAAACAAAACAACGATTTGAATTCAGTCATATTCAATGGAGGAGAAGAGTATGAGTTTGTATTTACAATACCTTCAAAATATAAAAAAATTATAATTAAAAGTGCAAAATTATTAAAAACTCCAATTATTGAAATCGGTTATGTGACATTTGGGAAAGGAGTATATTTAGAAAATCAAGGAAAAAAAACTTTGTTGAAAGATTTAGGTTGGAAACATTTTAAATGATTATTCACCATAAGAAATATCTCTTTCAGCATTATTTACAATATTAAAAATGGATTCAGTAGGTAAAACTGAAACACATTCTTTAATCCACACATCATCAAGATATAGCAATCGTTTCATATCATCTTCCAAAAGTTGATCAGGATTTGAATTAGGATACAATAAATGAATTGCATATCCTTCATTTGCAATTTCTTGACATTTTTTTTCTAATTGGGGGAAAATTTCACTATTAATCGGTGTGAGAGATTGTATTAATACAGAACCTAATAATGCCACAGCAACAGTTACAATTATTACCAAAAAAATAATTGAAACCATCTAAAATATTCTATAAATTATAGTATATGAATAATGAATTATTTTATGTCAAGTGACCAAATTGAAACAATTTTGGAAATCAATGTTTTTTAAACCCTTTAAGATCTGATAAACATTGTCAGAAATAGAAGCCGAAGTAGAAGTACCTGTTGAAACAACAGAAACAGTAGTTGAAGAAAAAGAATCTGAGGCAGTAGTTGAGACACAAAATCAACCAGAAACCAAAAAAGAGGGTCCAGAAAAATGGGGAATTGCCCATATTTACAGTAGTTATAATAATACAATTATCCATATGACAGATCTTACAGGTGGTGAAACAGTTGCCATCAGTTCTGGTGGAAATCATGTTAATGCAGATAGATATGAATCATCACCATTTGCTGCAATGAAAGCTGCAAATGCGGTGGTAGAATCAACAAGAACCAAAGGATTTACAGGATTTCATATTAGAGTTCGTGCAGTTGGAGGAGTTGGTTCAAGAGTTCCAGGTCCAGGTGCACAAGCAGCTATTAGAGCACTGGCAAGAGGCGGATTTAAAATTGGAAGAATTGATGATGTAACACCAATTCCTCACGATACTACCAGAAAGAAAGGTGGTAAAAGAGGAAGAAGAGTTTAGGCAACAGAGTTAACTTTAACATTACAACCTCTAGCAATAAAATAATCACTCATGAATTTAGTGAATTTTCCTTCATCATCGTTGTATTGATATTTTGTAAGAATGTCAGAGAATTTTTCAGAGATACTATTTTGAAAATTAGACTTGAATTCTAATTTAAAAAATGTCCAACCAAATTTTGATGAAGGTTGACTAAGATGATAACTAGCGTAACAATTCAAAAGACTTTCCATGTGGGAAAGATGTTTTTTTATACAAAGTAGATCATCCAAATAATTTTGTGTACCAATTTCTAAAGTAATACTCATTCTATATCATCATTAGATTTGTTACTAAGTTTATCAGTTAAAGAAACAAATTTCCCATCTTGTTGAATGTTAATTTTGGTGTCCATTCTTACACTTAATCCAATTGAACGAAACAATCCCAATAATTTTCCGCCATCAAGACTTTCAGTAAGTTCTCCACTTTTAATTAATTCAGATAATTTAGGAATTATCATTTTAGTTTCATTTGGAAACTGAGATTCAGCATTTGTTAAAACTTCTAAACCCCTAAATCCCAATTGTTTAATTAATACATCTCTAGGATTAACAGTTTTTTCTTCAGATGATTCTGGAATTTCAGTAGCATTATCTCGTGAAGAGATATTTTTTTGCATTTCAGCTAAACGTTTAGCTTGCAATCTCTGAAGTTCAGAATCTTCATCACTCATCCTTTTATCACTCCTATAGGCACTAATTTTGCAACTTTAGTGGCAATTCCCAAATTATGAGACACATTAACTACAGAATCGACATCTTTGTAAGCTTGAGGCGTTTCTTCCACAACTCCATCTCGGGTAAGAGCTTTGATAAATATCCCTTTATCATTAAGGGATTTCTTTACACTATCTTCAGTAAAATTTCGTCGAGCCTTTGATCTAGACATTGTCCTTCCAGCTCCATGGGCAGTAGAACCAAAACTGAGATCCATTGAATTAGATTTACCAAGCAAAATCCAGCTTGAAGTACCCATAGATCCAGGCACCAAAACAGGTTGGCCTAAATCCCGATATTTAGAGGGGATTTCATTACGATTCGAAGGAAATGCACGTGTTGCACCTTTTCTATGGACAACTAATTTTCTTTCTTCACCATTAACATTATGTTTTTCAACTTTAGCAATATTGTGTGCTACATCATAAACTAATTTCATATCTAAATCAGATTCTGTTTGAGAAAATATACGTTCAAATGATTTTCTAGTCCAATGAGTAATCATTTGTCTATTACTCCATGCAAAATTTAATGCAGCAAACATTGCTTTTCTATACGACTCACCTTCTTCAGAATTATTTGGAACACAAGCAAGTTCTCTGTCAGGCAAATTAATGTTATATTTTTCCATAGCTTGTTCAGCAACTCGAAGATAATCACTACAAACTTGATGGCCAAATCCTCTAGATCCACAATGAATTAAAACAGTTATTGTTCCTTCTTTAATTCCCATTCTATTTGCTGCTTCTTCATCATGTATTTCTTCAACTTTTTGAATTTCAAGAAAGTGATTTCCAGAACCAAGACTTCCAAGTTGAGGAGCTCCTCTCTTTCTTGCCTTATCAGAAACTTTGTTTGGATCTGCATTTGGAATTTTGCCACTTTCTTCACATACATCAGAATCATTGGATAAACCATACCCATGTTCAATAGCCCAATTAACACCATTAACTAAAACTTCATCTAGTTCTGAATTTGTTAAACGAACTGCACCTTTTGAACCAACTCCAGAAGGAATTGAACTGAATAAATCATTGACTAAATCTTTTAATTTTGAACGAACCGTTTGTTCATTTAAATTTGAACGAAGTAATCTAACTCCACAATTAATATCATATCCAACACCACCAGGACTGATCATTCCTTCTTCAGCATCCATAGCTGCAACCCCTCCTACCGGAAATCCATATCCTTCATGTCCATCTGGTAAAACAACACTATGACTAACAATTCCAGGAATAGAAGCAACATTACGAGCCTGCATTATAGTCCTATCAGATAACATTTTTTGAAGTAATGGCTCATTAGCATAAATTTTAACAGGAACTTGCATTCCAAGATTTGAATCAGCGTCAATTTGATAATGATTTTCTCCAATTTTTTTTGGAATTGTTGATGACATAAGTATCGGTAGAATTTTCTTTCAATCCAATTTAAATCATCATAAGTTTCCAAAGAACAATTTTTATCGATTAAAACTCAGATTAAATAATATAGTATTTCTCAAAAATCAGTTCAATCACTTGTATAATCAAGAATAAATTCAGAATAATTGATTGATGGAAAAAATTCAAACAAGATAATTTAATGGTATTAAAACAGATATTATCAAATTAAAAAAGAAAACAAAAATGTTTCAAAAAATCTAATCAAAAATGCTTTGATTATCAATTAATCATGTAATGATCGCAAAAATGGATGAAAAAACAAGTAGATTTATTTTCTAATATACAATTATCATTGTATTGGCAATTTTACCTATTGATAATGGTCGTTATGGCACCAAAGAAATGATGGAAATTTTCAGTGAACAAAGAAAAGTAGATTATCAATTAGAAATTGAAGGGGCTGCAGCCATTTCCCAAAGTGAAATAGGAATAATTTCAAAAAACATTGGAAGAGAGATTCACAAAGCTGCAATGTCAGGAAAAATTACTGCAAAGAGAATAAAACAATTAGAAGCAAAAAGTGATCATGATACAGCAGCATTAGTAGAATCATTGAGTGAGAAATGTTCTAAAAATGCTAGACCTTGGATACATTATGGTCTAACAAGTAACGATTTAGTTGATACTAGTAATTCAATGCAAATGAGAGACGCATTACGTATTATTGAACCTAAAGTTGCAAAAATGGCATCGATTCTTTCAAAAAAATCTGTCAAATATTCAAATCTTCCAGCAGTTGGAAGAACTCATGGTCAACATGCAAGCATTATTTCATTTGGATTAAAATTTGCAAATTGGGCTGCAGAAATGGCAAAACATGTTGAACGAATCGAACAAATTAAGAAGAGAATTTTAATTTGTAAAACATTAGGAGTTGTTGGAACCGGTTCTTTAATGGGTGCAAAATCACTTGAAGTACAAAAAAGAGCTGCAAAAAGATTGAAATTATTTTCAGCAGAGGTAACAACACAAGTTGTTCCTAGAGAGAGATATGCTGAATATGTATTTGAATTAGCATTGATTGGTGCAACATTAGAAAAAATTGCAATAGAAATTAGAAATTTACAAAGAACAGAAATTGGTGAAGTTGCAGAACAATTCAAAAAAGGACAGATGGGTAGCAGTGCTGTTCCTGTAAAAAGAAATCCAATCAAGAGTGAACGAGTTTCATCATTATCTAAATTAGTTAGAAGTCAAGTTGCATTATCTTTTGAAAACATTCCATTATGGCATGAACGTGATCTATCAAATTCAGCTAATGAAAGATTTGTAATTCCAACAGTATCAATACTAGTTGATGAGATGTTAGAAACTATGACTAGAATTATTTCAAATTTGAGGGTGAACGAAAAAAGAATTGTAGATAACCTATACATCACAAAAGGACAAATATTTGCAGAGTTTGTTTTAGAAGCACTGATCAAAAAAGGTATTCCAAGATTTGTAGCATATAGAGATGTACAAAGAGTCGCATTTGAAGCAAATGACAAAGATATGTTATACAAAAATGCTATTAAAAACGATAAAGCATTTAACTCAAAATTAACAAATAAAGAAATAGATGCAATTTTCTCACCAGAAAAACATCTTGGGGCATCAACAAAAATCATCAATAATGTAGAAAAATCAGTTCATAAAACTGTAAAAAAATTTATTTAATTTTTAGTAAAGATTTATGAATTTTTGAACCGTATTGTAATGCTTTTTTTCTTTTATTGCAAGAAAGTTCTGGAACACCGATATTATTAGCTAATTTACGAATGATATGTTTACGAAATAGATCATCAGAGCTAAGAATTTTTTCAGATATAGGAATAGTTTTTGCATATTTGATAAATTTTTCAGAAAGTAAAGGCTGTAGAATTTTTACATCAAATTCAGAAGCAATTACATTTACAGCTTTCATCATTTTTAATTCATTATCCAATTTTGAATCCATTACTTGATTAATTTTTGTTTGGCCACCAGAAAATGCTTCTCTATAAGCATTATATCCACAAAACAATTCATCAATACCGTTACCAGTAATTACAACATCAAGATTCAAAGTTTTTGCTAGCTTTGAAACATAATAAAATGCTATACAATTTTCATTCCAAGATAAATTATCAGTATTAATTACTTGATGAATGTTAGAAGTAATTTTAGGAAATGTTTCAGGATCAATTTCTAAAATATGATGAGAATAATTAAGATATTCATTTACTTCTTTAGAAAAAATAATATCATGAGATTCAGAAAATCCAATAGTTAGTAAAGTCACATCAAAACCCATATCGGTACAAATTTTTGAAACTAATGTGCTATCTACACCACCAGAAAAAGCAATTCCTATATTCTTTTTTGGAACCACCTCAGAAATAGAATTTTTAATATTTTCTAACAATGCTTCGTTAATTGAATCCATTACTCTCACAAAATATTAAAATTAATTTTACATATATTTCCATAAACCACGAAGGATTAAGGGAAAATAGTCATAAGCATGATAATTATGGAATATTTTACTGAATAAAGAATGGAACCTACAGATATTTTTAAAAAAAGAAATTTATCAAAAGTCAATTTTGAATACGAAGAATTGATTGGGAGGAATTTGTCAAATACAAATTTAAGAGAAGTGAATTTCAAAAGCAGAGATATTCACAATGCAAATATCAGTGGAGCTGATTTAAGTGGAGCTGATTTAAGTGATACAATATTATTTAATGTAAAATTAAGAGGAGCCAATTTACAAAATGTAAATCTGACAAATGCAAAACTTTGGGATGCTGATCTATATGGTGTTGATCTCACTAACGCAAATATCAGTGGAGCTGATTTGTTTTATGCAGATTTAAGAAATTCAGATTTAAGAAATACAAATTTGAGTGGAGCAAATTTAAGACATGCAAATTTTGAGGGTGCAACATTTACATCAATAGATTTTTCAAATACAAATTATGATTTGGATACACTAGATTCAATTTCCAAAGATATTAAATTAATTTTAAAAATGCAAGGTAATCTTTGGTAAAGTCAAAAATTTATCAATCTATTAATTTAGCAAGATCTAAAAAATAATATGATAAAATTATCAGAATCAGATATTATTGAAAAATTAAAAAAATTGGAAGGATGGACTATTGATGATAACAAATTACATAAAGAATTTGAATTTGATAGTTTTAATCAAGCATTTGGATTTATGAGTAGAGCAGCAATGGAAATTGAAAAAATGAATCATCATCCAGAATGGTTCAATGTTTACAATAAAATCACAGTAGATTTAACAACTCATGATGTAGGTGGCATAACAGATAACGATGTTACCCTTGCGAGAATTTTAAATTCCTTAATTTAAATAAAAAACAATAATTTCAGGCACATCATTACAGAATTTATATTATATCCATCGCCAAAAAATTTCACATGACTACAAACCCTACAATTTTAGATTCAGATTTTAAGTATATAGATAAAAAAGGAAATTTACTAAAAACAAGAACAGAATTAACTGTTGCACAAATGCTCACATTTTTAGAAAATGAATATCAGTACAATTATGAAATTGCTCTAAAAAATGGAACTAAAGTAAAAGTTGATTTTAAAACTGAACATGGGTTAATTGAAGTAATAGACAATGATGAAGATATTCAAAAATATAAACAAATCAAAGAAGATTTTCCTGAAGATAAAATAATGGCAATAGGTCATGCCAAGTATGTTGCACAAATTAAAGAATTACAAGACATAGTATTTTATGATAAAACACCACAAACAGGATCAATATTTTTAGAAGATGCATCATTCTCATTTGATTATGCACATATACTTCCATTAGTTGAAAAATGTTCAATCTTACATGGACATACATCTTCAGTAATGGTAGAACTAGTAGGACAAATGAAAAATAATTTACTAGTGGATTTTGGAATAGCTAAAAAAATTATCAAAGAAGTTGTCAATGAATTTGATCATAAATTTTTCATCAACAAAAAATATCTAAAAAAAGAGGATGCATCACATTATGAAATTAGTTTTGAAGGACCAAAAGGAATGTTTGATTTACAAGTTCCAAAACATACAACATATTTACTGGAAGGTGAAGCCACAGTTGAAAATCTTTCAAGTGAAATAATAAAACTATTAGTTCCAAAAATGCCTACTAATGTAGAAGCAGTAGGAGTTTACATCTACGAAGGGTACAACAAAGGATCCCACATAATTTCCAATATTGAAAGATAGAAAATGGAACCTAAAATATCAGAAAAAGCATGGAATCCAGAATTAGAAAAAAATATTTTAAAACAATGGGAAGAGAACAAAATTTATGATTTCACACCTAAAGAAAATAATTTTACAATAGATACACCACCACCATATCCTTCAGGCAGACCGTGGCACATTGGTGCAGCAGCACATTACTCACAAATTGACATGATAGCACGTACAGCAAGAATGGCTGGAAAAAATGTGTATTTCCCAATAGGAATTGACAGAAATGGTTTGCCAGTGGAACTCTATACAGAAAAAAAGCATAAAATTAGAATGAGGGAAACAGAGCGAGGAGAATTTTTAGATTTATGTAGAGAGGCATTAGATGATTTAGAAGCTGAAATGATTCTAATAATGAAGAGTTTGGGCATTAGTGGAGATTTTGCAAATTACTACAGAACAGATTCAGAAGAATACAGAGCATTAACACAATCTACCTTCATTGAATTATGGAAAAAAGGTCAAATTTACCTTGCAAATAGACCCAACAATTATGATTGGGTTTCAGGAACTACTATTGCAGATGCTGAAATAATTTACGATGATTTACAAACTAAACTTGTTTACATGAAATTCAAAATAAAAGATACAGATCAAGAAATTATAATTGCAAGTACCAGACCAGAGTTGCTTTGTGCATGTAGAACAATTATCGTTAATCCTGAAGATGAGAGATATTCAAAATATATCGGTAAAAAAATAATTGTTCCTATTACTAATGCAGAAGTAGAATTAAAAACACATCATTCAGCTAAACAAGAATTTGGCTCAGGAGCTGTAATGGTTTGTAGTTACGGTGATCAAAATGATGTTGCATTATTTAGAGAATTACAATTAGATGAAATAGTTGCAATTGGATTGGATGGAAGAATGACAGAAGTTGCAGGTGCATATACAGGATTAAAACCTAAACAAGCAAGAACAAAAATTATAGAAGATTTAGAAAATAATGGATTTCTTGAAAAAGTTGAAGATATAGTTCATAGAACTCCAATTTCAGAAAGAAGTAAAATTCCAATTGAAATCATACCTATGGAAGAATTTTATCTTAAACAAAAAGATAAAATTGAAAAAATGAAACAAGCAGGAAAAGAAATAACATTTCATCCTGTAATGCATAAACAAATTTTAGAGAATTGGTTAGAATCCATCAACATAGATTGGCCAATTTCAAGAAGAAGATATTATGGTACAGAAATTCCAATATGGTATTGTAAAAATTGTTCAGAACCACATGTTCCTGAACCTGGAAAATATCGTAAACCATGGAATGAAAAATGTCCAATTTCAAATTGTGTAAAGTGTAAATCTACAGAATTTATTGGTGAAGAAAGAACATTTGATACCTGGATGGATTCCAGTGTTTCCCCATTATTCATTAGTAAATTTAACAGAGATGATGAATTTTTCAATAAAGTATATCCTGCAACGATTAGACCTCAAGCAAAAGATATTGTGAGAACATGGTTGTACTACACATTATTGAGGTGTGAAGAATTAACAGGTGAGAAACCATGGTCTGAAGCTTGGGTAATGGGGTATGGTTTAGATGAAAAAGGAATGAAAATGAGTAAAAGTAAAGGAAATGCCATAGATCCTTTACCAGTTATTGAAAAATTAGGAGCAGACACTTTTAGATTTTGGAGTGCAAGTGAAATTAATCATGGTTATGATTTTAGATGTAATGAACAAAAAATTGATTCTACCAAGAAATTTTTAAGCAAATTATGGAATGTGTCCAGATTTTTATCAAGTTTTCCAGTAATTGATTCAGGTAATCCAAACCCATCAGATAAATGGATTTTATCTGAATTAGACAAACTAGTAAAGGAATGTAAAAAAGGATATGAAGAATATAATTTCTTTATTCCTGCAATTGCAATTAGAGAATTTACATGGAATATTTTTGCTGCACATTATATTGAAATGGTCAAAGCAAGAGCATATGGAATTGAATTTTCAGATGAAGAAAGAGATGGAGCAATTTTTACACTTCATAAAACTTTGGCAACAATTTTAAAATTGTTAGCCCCAATTACTCCATTCATAACTGAACACCTTTGGAAAACATTGTATTCAGATGAAAGTATACATAAACAAAAACAAGTTAATTTTGAAAATACAGACAAACAAACAGAAATCACTAAAGCAATTTTAGAATTTAATTCTAAAGTTTGGAATGAAAAAAAATCTCAAAATTTATCATTAAAGGATTCAATTAAGATCAAAATTCCAGAAATTTTAGAACCATTTCAAAAAGATTTGAAATCCATGCATAATTTATTAGATTAAAAGAAAAAATATTTTATTATAATAATTAATTCTTTAGGGTATTTGTTAGATTAACAAAATACTTGTGTAATGAAATATCACTAGTTAATTCAGGATGAAATGCCACTCCAATTACATTATTTTTTTTAACAGCAATAATTTTTTCATTAAACTTTGACAAAACTTCCACATCAGAACCAACGTCAGAAATTGATGGTGCCCTTATGAAAACTCCATTGAATGTAGGAATACCGATTGGATTTAGAGATATATCAGATTCAAAAGATTCACGTTGACGTCCAAAAGAATTTCTTTCTAATTTAATATCTAAAATATCTAAAAGAGGTTGATCAATTTTTCCTACAACCTTATCTTGAGCATTTTTTGACAACATAATCATTCCTGCACAAATTCCTAAAACAGGCATTCCTTGCTCAATTTTTTCTTTTAAGATCTTTAATGAACCATTTACCATAGAGAGTTGTCCAATAGTAGTACTTTCGCCACCAGGAATAATGATACCATCAACTTTTAAAATTTCATCAGGAGTTCTCACACTGGTTACAGTTCCATCAATATCTAGCGCATCAATTGCTGCCTTTACAGCAAGAACATTTTCAAGGACGTCACCTTGTACTGATAAAACACCTAATGTTAGACTCATGCTGAACCACCACGATCTTGCATACGTAATTCTAATGTTTTAACATCTAAACCAAGCATAGATTGTCTTTCATCAATCATTTTTTGTGCTTCTTTAACTTTATCAGATTCATTCCAAAAAGTAGTTGCTAAAACAATTGCATTTGCTCTTTCTTGTGCATCGTCTGCATTAAAAATTCCAGATCCAACAAAAATACCATCACATCCAAGTGACATCAAATATGCAGCATCAGCAGGAGTAGCAATTCCACCTGCAGCAAAATTTACAACAGGTAATCTTCCTAGCTTTGCTGTTTGTTCTACAATATCGTATGAAACTTTGAATTCTCTAGCAATACGTACCAGATCTTGGTTATTACCAGAATCATAAATTGATTTAATGGTTCTTAATTCATCATTGACTTTTTTGATATGTGTAATTGCTTCAGCAACATTTCCTGTTCCAGGTTCACCTTTTGTCCTTATCATAGATGCACCTTCTTCAATTCTTCTTAAAGCTTCAGCTAAAGATCTTGCGCCATTTACAAAAGGTGTTGTAAAATCCCATTTCCAAATATGACGTAATTCATCAGCAGGAGTCAAAACTTCAGATTCATCAATCATGTCAACATCTGTTTCTTGCAAAACTAATGCTTCATTAACATGTCCGATTCTACATTTTGCCATTACAGGAATAGTAACAGAGTCCATGATTTCTTCAATAATTTTGATACTAGCAGTACGTGCAACACCACCAGCTTTTCTAACTTCAGATGGAAGTTTATCTAAAACCATAACAGAAACTGCACCCGCTTCTTGTGCGATTAGTGCTTGTTCAACATTAGTAACGTCCATTACAACACCATTTTTTTGCATATGTGCAAATCCACGTTTTAAAGTACTTGATCCACGTAACGTATCAATAGAATCTAATTTTTCAGAAATTATTCCTTTAGCATTAATTCTTTCACCAGACAATGGCAACATAGACTGATTTTTGTTAAAGCCTATTTGTACCTATTCACCAAATTGAGACATTATTTTGTCCAACTCAGATTCAACCATAGTGATAATGGGTGGAATGAAATCAGATGTTGCTGTTGATTCAGGCCAATGAATTTGATTCACACGTCCATTAAGTGTAATTTTAACAGAAGATTTTTGATAATCTGTAACATTATCTAAAACTGAAAAGGAATTAGGTTCTATTGCAATAAAACCAGTTTCTTTGATAAGAGCTTTAATTTTATCCAATTTTTTTTGATCAATTTTAGATTTTACATCAGGTTGTGGATATCCTTTTTCAGTAATAGTGTATTTTGTTTCTCCATTATTTTTTATTAATAAAATTTCAGTTTTTTGTGAACCAGTTCTTTCAGCAATTCCATTAGATATTTTTTTTAATTGATGTTTTGTATATTCAATTTCAATTTTATCAACTGAATTTGCAGCAGATATAGGAATTTCATTTTTTGTAATTAATGGAACTGCAAGTAGTATTGCAACAATAACTGGAATTGCACCCAATACAAACAAAATTGGTTTAGCCATAATTCGTTACAACAAAGATTATTGATTATTGCAAATAAATCTTGGTTAAAAATAAGTTAAAATTCAAGCAAATTGTTCCGTTTCTTGTGGGTTCGTAGCCTAGCCTGGTAGGGCGATGGTCTCCAAAACCATCGATCGTCGGTTCAAATCCGATCGGGCCCATTTTTTATTTTATTTCTTATTTCTTAAAACATTCAATGCTGACCCATGTTTGAACCATTGAATTTGAGATTCATTATAAGAATGATTTAATTGAATTTCTTCTTTATTTCCATCATTATGAGTTAGAATACAAATCACTTGTTTTTGAGGTTCTAAATCTTCTAAATTAATTAAACTAATTTTATCATCTTCAAGAATTTTTTCATAATCATTTGGATCATTGAAGGTTAATGCCAAAACACCTTGTTTTTTCAAATTTGTTTCATGTATTCTTGCTAAACTTTTTGTAATTACAGCGACACATCCTAAATAACGGGGAGTCATAGCAGCATGTTCTCTACTACTACCTTCACCATAATTATTATCTCCAATAATTATCCAGTTGAGTCCTTGCTGTTTGTACTGTCTAGCAATTTTCGAAAAAGGTTCATTCTCATTATTTAAGATGTTTTTTCCATTTCCAACTTCATCATTAAAGGCATTAACAGCACCTAGCAACATATTATCACTTAGATTATCTAAATGACCTCGAAGGGATAACCATGCACCAGCAGGAGAAATATGATCAGTTGTACATTTTCCTTTTGCTTTAACCATTATTGGTAATTCAACAAAATCATTACCATCCCATTTTGAAAATGGTTCTAAACGTTGAAGACGTTTACTATTTGAATCAATTACTACTTCAATGTCTGTAGAATCAGATGGTGGAGAAATAAAAATTCCGTCAGGAATTTTAAATCCCTCTTCAGGAACTTCGGGTGCAATTGATGGAGGATTTAATTTGAATTTACTTCCATCAGCTGCAACAAGTTCATCTTTTAGAGGATTAAAAGACAATCTTCCACCTAAAGCTAATGCAATAATCATTTCAGGGCTACCAATAAAATTCAAAGTAGTTCTTTGACCATCATTTCTACCAGGAAAATTTCTGTTAAATGTAGTTATGATAGAATTTTTTTCATTTTTTTCTAATTCTGGTCGATTCCATTGTCCAATACATGGACCACATGCATTTGCTAAAACAGTTGCTCCAATTTCTTTAAGAGAGTCCATTTGTCCATCTCTTTCAATTGTACCTCTAATTTGTTCAGAACCAGGAGTTACAAGTAATGGAATCTTTGATTTAATTCCTTTAGATTTTGCTTGTTCAGCCAAACTAGCTGCTCTAGACATATCCTCATAAGAAGAATTTGTACAGCTGCCAATCAATGCAACAGAAATTGGATCAACATAATCATTTGAAGCAACATCATTTGCAAGTTTAGAAATAGATCTTGCTAAGTCAGGAGTATGAGGACCTACAATATGAGGTTCCAAAGTAGATAAATTAATTTCAATTATTTTATCAAAGAATTGTTCAGGATTAGATTCAACTTCAGGATCTGCAACAAGTAATTTTTTATTTTGATTTGCAAGTTCGGCAATTTCTTTTCGATTAGTATATTTCAGATAAGTTTCCATCTTTTCATCATAAGGAAAAATTGAACAAGTTGCTCCAATTTCAGCACCCATGTTAGTTATTGTAGCTTTTCCAGTACAACTAATGGATTCAGTTCCAGGACCAAAATATTCTACAATAGCATTTGTACCTCCAGAAACAGTTAGTTCTTCAGCAACTTTTAGAATAATATCTTTAGGTGCAGTCCAACCAGTTAATTTACCAGTTAATTTTATACCAACTCTTTTTGGATAAAGTAATTCCCAAGGCATTCCAGCCATTGTTTCTGCTGCATCTAAACCACCTACACCAATAGCAATCATTCCTAAACCACCTGCGTTTGGAGTATGTGAATCAGTTCCAATCATTAATCCACCAGGAAATGCATAATTTTCTAAAACTACTTGATGTATGATTCCTGCACCTGGTTTCCAAAATCCACATCCATATTTTGCACATGCAGATTGTAAAAATTTGAAAACTTCGTTATTTTCATCTAGTGAAACTTTCATATCAACATCACCCTGAACCTCAGCACGGATTAGATGATCACAATGAACTGTAGTTGGTAGTGCAGTTTCATTTAATTCAGCTTGCATAAATTGAAGCATCACCATTTGACCAGTTACATCTTGTAATGCAACTCTATCTGGTTTAAGAAAAACATAATCTTTTCCACCAGAAAGATTTTTTTCATTTATTTCATTAAAATGACCAGACAAAATCTTTTCAGTTAATGTTAAAGGTCTACCTACAACATCTCTAAATTTTATAATATTTTGATTCAATTTAGAATAAACACTAGAAACAAGTTCAGGAGTTGTTTCAATTTTCATAATTTATTGGAAATTCTTCCCGAATTTAATATTTACAATTTAAAAATTAGAAATTATCGTAAAATAGGCATATTAATTCTCAACAATTATAAGCTAAACTCAGCTTTACAATACGTTGTCAATTATTTCAAAAATTTTTATGGAGATTCTATAAAATGGTCAATAAGGGATTTCCAAAATTTGGAATGTCACAAGCAGGATCATTTGTTGCAGCCTTAAAAAATTATAATTTACCAGACTTTATTTTAGTATTAATTGCAAAAGAGTGTAAATCAGAATTACTGGAAAGAGGTAGAATTGATGATAGATTACAAAGTATGAATGATGATGCGTTACATCTTTTACACAAAATTTTTGTAGATTGTGAAGAAGACGATGCAGGAAAATTTGCACAGTATAGATTTTTTGCATATGTATCTAGCATGTATCACAAATGTGAAGTATTAGTCAATGAATCAATTCCAGGTGCAACAGGTAAAAATCACAAAATTCTAGTTGCAGTAAAAAATAATGGAATGTATATTTCAGTTGCACAAAATAAAGCAACAGGAAACCCAGTTAACAAAAAAGAAACAAACAGATTTTATGAAATGGTAGATGATATTAAAAAAGGAGATCACGGAACAATGTTAACTGATGCAGTTTATGGTTCATCAGTAGGATTTAGATCAGATGCATTAGTTGAATTAAAAGAATTAAGTAAGAAAAGATCAGAAGAGTCCAAGGCTAAAGAA
>DASCQR010000031.1:0-4762 GCA_036013185.1 Candidatus Nitrosopumilus sp.
TGATAAAATGGCACAATTTTCAACTAATGATAATTCTAAAAATTCTAATCACTAAACTAGTTATAATTTTTATTTTTTCTATATTCTATTTTTTATTTTCTAATTTCTTGATTTTCTAATTGATTCAAATACCCTTGAACTTGTTCATCTGTTTCTCCACCAAATGTAATTAGTATTCTGTCATCTTCCATGATTTCATATTCTCTAATGTCTGAAAATTTTTCTCCATTAATGAAATATTTTAATGAGTATTCGTCATTTGTACAAAATGATTTTCCATCTGGGAAGATGTAGCATTTATCATCTAATCCTATAGATAGTGAATTAAACAAATATTCTAATTCTACTCCGATAGCATGTTTATGAATAGTAGAACCGTCTCTAGATTCAAAATGTATCCATGGTGATTTGATTTGATATGCTGGTGCTGAAAAGTCAAATTCATCTCCAAATATTTTAACTAATATTGCTGCATGTGAGTGATCACTTCCTAACGCTCCTGCATTTTCAGGACCACCTGGTGCTTCTACAGTCATATTCAAAAACATGTATCCTGCATATCCCACAATTACTGCAATTACTGCTAAAACACCTACTGCAATTAGGGTCTGTTTTCTTTTTTCAGCTGAGTGTTTTGTTGCATAATTTTCACGTTTAATTTCACGCTCCTTTCTTTCTTTTCGACCCATTACAGTTCAAACTCTGGAATTTACCCCTATAAAAGATTCGATACAAACAATAAATAAAATTGAAAATTGTTCTTAAACATGACATGTATTTTTTGTGATATCCTGTCTGGTAAGCGTGACGGTCATATTTTATTCGAAGATGAGCATCATATGGTATTTTTGGATAAATATCCTATTGATGATGGCCATACGCTAATTATTCCAAAAAAACATTTTGAAAAAATCACTGATATGGATTCTGAAGATGTTGGAAAAATTTTTTCATTAGTCCCTAAAATTGCAAAGGCTGTATTATTAGGATCAGGAGCTGATGCATTTAGTTTGGCTCAAAACAATGGAAAATCTGCAAAACAAATCATTCCACATGTACATATTCATATCATTCCTCGATATGATAGTAAAGGAACTCAATGGACAAAACGTCAAATTCCAAATGATGAGGAATTATCTAAATTGGCTGAAAAAATTAAATTTGAACTTATTTAGTATGACCTGGATTATATCTTAAAATTGCTCCAACTTTTCCTAAACTTGCTAGCATATTTCCATGTTCTGCACTTCCTGAAATAACTTCTAATTGTGTTCCTGTTTTTGCAGCAAGAATTTGTAAATAATCTACAATATCTTGTTCATTAACTTCTGTATCCATAGCTTTGCACTCAGGACAAGGACTGTTTCGATATTCCGTTTTTTTTGGAATTACAAGTTGTCTTTCAACAATATCTTCTTGAATATGTTTACAACGTCTACATTCTGCTTCTACTCTATGCAAATTTGTGTTGTCTGTAATGAGTAACGTTTTAACAACATTATTTTTTAAAAATTCAATTACTTCTTGTAATCCGTAAGAGCCTTTACCTGTGTTTGTATTAATTTCTCTAAACAAATCTTCAATGAATTTTTTCTCTTCTACTAATCTGAAACTACCTAAAATATCTCCGGACTTGGCAAATGCTTCTCTTATGCCTTCTGCACCAGAATAACTTGCATCAATTGTATTGATGATGTTATTTTGTAATCTATATTCTAAATAATTACCATTAATGAAATCTTCTTTTGTAGGTCCAGGGCCAGAAATAATTAATCCTTTTACTGGATAAATATCAATAAAGTATTCTCTGGTTGTTTGTGCAACTCGATTATAAAAATAACTTAATTCCATTTCTCTTAATTTTTGAAATCTTTTTGCAGATTGTCCTCCCTGTCTATGTTTTCCTGCTACACCTGAACCTGTTTGAGATAAGACTTCGATTTTATCTCCGTGAAGCAAACCCCATCCTGCATCTTTTGCATCTATTGCTAGAAATCCTATTAGGTTATCATCTTTGAGCATATCCTTTAGAATATCTACGTGAAAATGATCATCACAACGGTATAGATATTGATTCAAATCTTTTGGTGGTTCAATTTCCCATGCAGTTACTACTTCACTTCCTAATGGACCTCCTTCCTCTTGTGGTAAAGCCCCACAAAAAATTACTAATCCTTTGTCTGGAGTTTTTTTATACATTTTTAATTTTGAAACTACTTTTCCAAGTGAATCAACAACATGTGATCTTGTTAAATCTGATTTTATGTTATCTGCTGTTCCTTGTTCTTGTTGAAGTGAACCAATAATTTCATGAAGTTGTTTACCTTTTGGAATGTATACTGTGATGAGTTCCGTTCCTCTTCCAGCTTTTTTTGATAATTCTTCAAGTGTTTTTCTTATTTTATAGAGTTTTACTGAATCTTGTTTTTCAATGTTAATTTTAACCATTAATTATTTCACCTAATTCTTAGATATTAATCAATATTGATTAGAGTAATTCAATCATAATTCATCAATAGATTTTAAAAATACTTCAAGAGGCTGATTCCCTCTAATTTTGATGATGTTTTCATTATTATAAATCAAAAATGATGGTGTTGCATCAATTCCTATCTCCTTTCCAAAATTATAGATGGATTCTATTTTATTTTTGTATTTTCTTTCATCTAAACATTTGTCAAATTCTAAAATATCCAATTCAATTGATGTTGCAAAAGTTGCTAATGCATCTCTTGTTATCCATCCTGTTCTTTCACCTTTCCAATTTGTATAAAGTTGATTGTGAAATTCCCAATATTTTTGTTGATCATGAGCACAATAACTTGCTTCTGCTGCCAATTTTGAATCTGGACCATTTAATGGGAAATCTTTGAAAATTATCTTTACTTTTCCAGTTTTAACAAAATCTTCATAAATAATATTTAATGTATTTTGATGAAATTTATAACAAAATGTACATTGATAATCACCCCATTCTAAAATTGTTATTTCGGCATTAGGATCTCCTAGAATGGGTGACCCGTTTTGACTTAATTTTGATGACGTTAATGGATTTGAATCATTGGAATCTGTTTGGATTACAGAAACTCCCAACCCTGCAACAATACCGATCAATATTGGGATCAAAAAATAATATTTTTTCATACTTTTGAAAAAATCTATTTTCCTAAAAATCTTCGTCAATATTCCTTTATCTTTAAGGATCTGTATTTTTTGGAATTTTATTTAATAAGAATTGATTTTCTTTGAATTTTCTTTGAATTTTATTCCTAAATTAATTAAAAAATAAAGAATAAATTTTAGATTTTGTTGAATTAGATCTGATTTTTTTAATATATGATTTTTAATTTTATTGAGTTATTTGATTTACATCAAAGAACATAAATAGATTCAACATAACGATATTTTGATGTCTGAGATTAATCAAGTCAGTGTATCAAAAACAAGTATATCTAAAATTGCAATTTTGGCATTGTCTATAGTGTTTGCAGCAGGATTGTTTGTCGTCGGCTTTGATCAAGGACATATTTTTAGCATTGTCTATGGTGAACAAGCATTTGTAGATATGTTTCTACACGAACTTACTCATGATATGAGACATGCAGCAGGATTTCCTTGCCATTAGAATTATTTTATAAAATTAAACTAAAGCATTCTATTTATTGATCTGACTGGGTAACATTATGTGAAATCATTTGTTTTAATTGCTATAGTTTTAATTTCAGGAGGATTAGCAGGATTTGTTCACGGGACCATAAATTTTACAATTGTTGAACCTTACCTTGATCAGGCCATAGGAATTGAAAATCAAAGTCTATTTGCATCTGGTGAGGCTGAAGATACATTAGAATTTTGGGCAGAATATGAGAGTTATAGAATATGGCAAAAAAATGGACAAGTTTTGGCAGGTGTGATTTTGGGGCTTGCAATGGGATCGTTGTTTGGAATAATTTTTGCATTATCTAGGAATTCCTTACCTGGAAATAATGTAATAATTAAATCCATTATCCTATCGGGCATCATGTGGCTAAGTTTGTATTTTCTTCCATTTTTAAAATATCCTGCAAATCCTCCAACTGTTGGTGACTCTGAAACTATCTTTCTTAGAACAATTTTGTATTTGTCTTTCATGTTAATTTCTGGAATTGGATTTTTTGTGATTTATAAATTAGCAAAAAAATTAAAAAATAACCAAAAATTATTTGGCGCAATTTGTTATACTGCATTAATCTCAATAGCATTTTTGATAATGCCAGATAATCCTGATAAAATTACTGCACCGATGAACTTAGTTTTTGAATTTCGATTTGTTTCAATTTTAGGCGTATCTTCATTTTGGTTATCTGTTGGAATAATTTTGGGATTATTCTATAAAAAATTTGAATAATTCTAAAAATTCAATTATTTCTTCATTCTTTATTCTTATTCTACAGAATCAGAATTAATCAACTGTATTATATACAAAGTAATTCAATACTAAATATGTCAAGAAGGCTAACCTTGCCCCAATTAAAAAAATACGATATTAGCCAAAAAGTAATTGAGGCTCTGGCTGATTCTGAATCTAGGGCAATTTTATTTTCGATTGTTAAGAAAGGAAACACTGCAGCTGAATTATCTGATAAATTGAAAATTCCTTTAAGTTCAGTTTACAAAAAACTTTCAGATCTTGAGGAATTGACTTTAATCGAAGTTGAAAAATGGATGCTTTCTGATAAGGGTCGAAAATACAAAGTCTACAAGAGTAGAATAAAACAAGCTG
>DASCQR010000032.1:0-12331 GCA_036013185.1 Candidatus Nitrosopumilus sp.
TCTATTTTTAGAGATCTTAATTCTTTGTGATTTTTCATGATTCAAAAAGAACCATAATGAAAATAATCTTGTCTTTTTAATTTATGTCAACTAATAGCTCGTTACCAATTAACAATTATTGAAAAATTGAAAAAAATCCTTTTATGAGAAAAAAAAATTAAAGCAAAAGAGATGAAATTCTGTCCCAAATGTGAAACAAAACTTTCAAAAGACATTAAAGATCTAGCTGCACCAGGAATATGCCCAAAGTGCAATCCTGAAAAAATTATTCCAAGAAAGCCAACATACGGAGTAAACTATTCAGGTAAAACAAAACAATGTTCAAAAGATTGTGGTGCAGAAATCTATTGGGATGTAGAATTCAAATCAGATAGTGGGAAGTTTATTCCATTAGATGCAAGAACAGATGAGCCACACAGTTGTAATGGGCCAGAAAGTTCAGCAGGGTATTTTCCAGATGAAATAAAAAACATTGAAAAGAAAATAATTCCAAAAAAAGTTACAAAAGAATTAAAAATTACAATACCTGAGAATATTTTATTTGATGTAAATAAAATACCAAAATTAGAAATTGATAATGACATAATCATACATGAATTAATAGAAGGACATAGAAATCAAACATTAGCAATAATTCACTATGAAAAATTAATTTCATTAGAACCACAAAAAATACCAGTTGAAGATCTAAAAGATGTATTATCAACAAAGATTATTGATGGATTAAAAAAATATGGATTTTTAGGAGTCCTTCCATTTCAAAATGAATCAATACGTTCAATTTTAAAAGGAAATAACTCAATTATTTCAGCTCCAACAGGCTCAGGGAAAACAGAGGCATTCATTATTCCAATTTTACAAAAAATATTAGAAAAACCAATTGAAGGAGTTTTTGTTTTGTTAGTGTATCCATTAAATGCATTAATTGATGATCAAGTTTCAAAAATTGTAGATTTAATTGAAAAATGTCAATTAAATAATATTATTTCTACATATTCGATTCATGGTGGACAAAGTTCGCAATACAAAGAAAAAATAATTTCGGAATCTTATAAAAAAACAATCATACTGGCGACAAACTTTGATTTTATCAATTATCATTTAATTTTACAAGATAAAAAATGGAATCAATTATTTAAAAATGCAAAAATTATTGTTATGGATGAAGCACATTCGTACACTAGTTTTCATGGTTCTAATGTTTACCACGTATTGAAAAGAATGAAAAATTATATGAAAAAATTTCAAATAATTGGTTCTTCTGCAACATTAGATAATTCTAAAGAATTTTTTTCAGATATGTTTGATTTACCAGAAAAATCTTTTACATATATCAAAAGTAATTCTAAAAGAAAACAAAACATGCATCAATTTTTTATAATGCCAAGAAAATATGGTCAAAGAACAACTATGGAAATGATTACAACAATATGTAATAAAAAAAATTCAAAACAATTAGTATTTAGCAATAGTCACAATGATGCCGAATTTTTAGCATCAAATGTAGAATCCGCGAATGAGAAAATTAGAATACAAATTCATCGTGGAGGATTAGAACAAAAAGATAGAAAATTATACGAATCACAGATGAAGGAGGGTGAATTAGACGTCTTATCATGTACTCCAACATTAGAACTAGGAATCGATATTGGCAATGTAGACGTGGTAATTTCTGCATTCAAAAATGAACATGATTCATTTATTCAAAGAATTGGAAGAGCAGGAAGAAAAGGACAAAAATCATACGCAATTTGTGTTTTTGATCCAGAAGATGCAGCCTGTCATTATTTTGCACGAAATATTCCAGATTATCTTAATCAAAATCATTATGTTGAAATCAATAAAGATAATTCCATAATTTCAGAAAAACATGAAGTCTCAATTGGAATGGAAAAACATGCAGCGTTAGAATCAAACAAATCTAAATTTTTTGATTTTGCAAATAGCATAAATCTAAGAGGGACATCAGGAGAAATTACTATCTATCAAAATTCAAAAAAAATCGGAACCAGAGACATACCTATAGGATATTACCAACTTTATCAAAATGGAATATATCATTTTAATAAAGAAAATTATCAGGTAAAATCAATAATTAAAACTCAAAATGGTGCAGATGTATTTTTAGAAAAATCCAATGAAATACACAAACAAACAATTCCAATTGTAAAAACATCGCTAATACAAATAGCAGAAAAAGAATCAATTAAAAAAGAAATCGATTCAGATATGGAAACAATATCATTACGTTATGGATTAATAAACATGGATAGAACAATTACAGGATATCTAAAAGGAAATTACAACGATGTAGTAGATAAATTTCAAACATTTGATGGAAAATCGTTATCAAATTGGGATAATTTTAGTTGGAATTCGAAGCATTATTGTACAAGTATTTCAATGCCATCTGAATTCACATCTAAAATCAATGGAGGTTTAAAAAATGCACTTACATCGGATTCAAAAATTCACACAATTACTCATGTTTTAGTTAACGCAAGTAAAATTTTAACAAAATCAGAATCAAATGATATTGATGCATATTATGAAAATGGAATAATTCATTTATTTGACAACACATCAGACGGGTATAACGGCTGCAGTAAAATGATTTATGAAAATTTTGATGAAGTTATGAAAACTTGTTTAGAGTTAGTTAGTGAATGTAATTGTAATGATGAATCAAATCCAAGTCAAAAAACAACATCAGAAGAATGGGGAGGATGTCCAAAATGTACATTTACAACAAATTATTGTCAAACAAAAAATAAAAAATTATCAAAAAAATCAGCGATAGATTTTTTTTCCATCATCGCCAGTACAAGAAAATGACTTCACTAAAAAATGCAGAATTATTTGCAAAGACCAAACATGGAGGAAAATTAAATGAAATTGGAGTAACTTACTCAAATCACTTAGAAAATGTTGTTAGTAGGCTCAAAAGTTTAGGAATAATTGATGAAGAGGTGCTTTGTGCAGGATGGTTACAAGATATTTTAGAGCATACAGACACAAGTTTTGACGAACTATTTGAAAAATTTGGCAGAAGAGTTTCAACGTTAATTTTATCATTAACAAAGACCAAATTAGTAATTGATACAAATGATAATTCGACATTATCATTAACAAAGAAAAGATCAATTTCAAAAAAAGAAAGACAAAAAGAATATGGAATTAAGATTAAAGAATCAGAAACATTTGCCAAATTGATAAAATTGTGTGAAATTTCTACAAACTTAAGTGAATTGAGAATTCAAAGAAATTCAAAAACAAAAAAAAGACGGATTCTTAAAGAATTGAGGTTTTATCTTTCAATTATTGAAAAAGAATTAATGGAAAATACAGAATATCCCAATGCAAAAATTATGTTAAAATCAATTAACCAAAATATTACGAATCAAACAAAAAACATTACAAAAGCAAAAAGTCACAGCAATGTCAAAATAGGCACAAAAAAGAAATAAACGTCTAATTCAACATTATTAAAAATTAGGATTAAATACTATAAAATATCAGTAAAAGTATGAATTTGAAGAAAAGTCTTGCAAAATTTTGTATCATGAAAAAAGTTCGTGATAAAGCAAATGAAACTGACGAGGACTAAATAACATTATAAAAATTATTAACAACCTAATGGAATATTTGCGTTTTTACACAATGTATTATAAATTGCAAATCCCAAAATTACAGATGCTAGTGTTGCCAATGGGATTAAAATGAAAACATTAGTTTTACGTCCCATGAAGATTAATTATTAAGACGACTATTAAGTTGTGGTAGTTTTTAATCCACTGTAATTATAAGAAGTCCTTTTGTTTTTGAACTTTGTAACTTTGAAACCATATCTCTAGGCACTAAATCAGAAGATTTATCACATTTAACAGATATAGTTCTAGGACAAGTAAAATCACTTTTTCGTAAAACAATATCTTCTTGATGAGTCAAAGTTAAATCGGGATGTCCTTTACCTTCTAAAGAAAATTCTTTGTCTCCAACTTTTATTAAAAAATGAACGATTGTTTTAGGATTTTTTAATTTATTTTTCAATTCTTTTGGCAAATCATTACATGAAGAGTTAGCACTAACACCAATGATACAATCACCTCTTGGAGTCAAATGAGATTCCTTTGTAATCTCTATTGTTTTTTTATGATTTGATCTAATATTTTCATGACCAAAAAATTCAATTTTGTACTTCACGCCAAATCTAATAGGCTAGACTTAAATTAATCCTTCACGGCATTTTGATCAAATGCTTCCTGCACAACAAGGTTATGATCGAGCAATTACTGTCTTTTCACCTGACGGCAGATTATATCAAGTCGAATATGCAATAGAAACAGTCAGGAGAGGAACTGTTGCAGTAGGAGTAAAATGCAAAGATGGAATTGTGATAGCTGTAGAAGAGAAACCAAGAAAATTACAAATTTCAGATACTGCTCAAAAAATTTTTCAAATTGATGATCATGTAGGTGTTGCAGCTGCAGGATATATTCCAGATGCAAGAAGTCAAGTAGATAACGCAAGATTCTTTTCTCAAAGTAACAAAATGATTTATGATGAAGAAGTGGAAGTAGAAACAATAGCAAAACATTTAGCTGATCAATGTCAACAATATACACAGTATGCAGGGGTTAGACCTTATGGTGTTGCTTTAATTTTAGGTGGAGTTGTGAATAGTACACCTCAACTGTATCTAACTGATCCAAGTGGAACTTACATTTCATATGATGCAATATCAATTGGTTCAGGTTCTGACAGTGTTACAGACTTTTTAGAAAAAACATACAAAGACGAATTAACATTAGATGAAGCATCAACATTAGCAGCTGCAGGAATTTATCTTTCTAGTGAAGATAAAGAAGGAACTAGTCATATCAGAATGGCACATATCAAAACAGAAACAGGTTTGTATGAATTAGTTTCAGATGAACAAATAACAAATTATGCAAATACTGCAAAAGAGAAATATCCACACGACAAGAACTAATTATAATAATTACCTGTGAGATTAAATTACGTTGAAAATATCTGTTGCAATTCCCACATCTTCATTACAAGATGAATCACTAAAAATCGATAAAACAAGAAAAATTTCAGTACTAGCTAGGGCATGTGCAATTTTTAAAATTGATACAATCTATGTTTATCAAGAAGGCAATAACGGTTCTGATGGAAATTTGATGTCAATGATTTTAAAATATTTAGAAACACCACAGTTTTTGAGAAGAAGGTTGTTTCAAAAAGTTAATGATTTAAAATTTGCAGGAGTGTTACATCCGTTAAGAATACCCAGTCACAGTACACCTACAAATGCAAAAAAAATAGTTGCAGGAGACATTAGAGAAGGTATCGTTGTGACGGTTAAAGGTAAAAAATTTGTAGATGTTGGAATTAACCAATTAATTCCATTTTATGGTAAAACGCCAACAGGTAAAAGAATCACAATTCAATTCAAAGAAGGATATCCAAGATTGTCAGTTAAAGAAATTGACAATAGTGAATCAAAGACATATTGGGGATATGAAATTAAAGAAAGATCTAATTTATTTTCGCTGTTATCAGAGTGGAAAGGAAATATTATCATTACATCTAGAAAAGGTAAAACGGTTACACAAGAACAAATTGAAAAATATACAAAATCCGAAGAAAACCTCCTAGTCGTTTTTGGTTCTCCAGAAAAAGGAGTTCATGAAATCATAGGTGGAAGAATGAATAAAGTGCAAAATTCAAGATCACTGAATTTTTTTCCCAACCAAGCAACTGAAACAGTACGTCTAGAAGAGGCATTACTTGGAACATTAGCAATAATTAATGCTCAAAAGTAAACTACTGTCATGGCCGAAAGAAAAAACTTTTTGTTATTTGCAATAGGTATTGGAATAATGGGCATAATTATTGGTTCCATAACTATTTGGAACATGATTTCAGATGTTTTAAAATAACAATAATTCAGTCATGATGGTTAACCAAAACTTTTGACTAGGTTAACGAAAACTAATAGGGTTTAATAGAGGGAATTCGAGAGTCGATTTAACAATGGGAGCTCGAAAACGACATTCACCACGCAGAGGAAGTTTAGCATACTCACGTAGAGTACGTGCAAAAACAATGGAAGCAAGAATCAGAGCTTGGCCAAGTAGATCAGCAAATGAAGAACCAAAAATTTTAGCTCATTGTGGTTTTAAAGCAGGTTGTGTTCAAGTAGTAAGTATTGATGATCGTGAAAAAGTTCCTAATGCAGGAAAACAGTTAGTTAGTTTAGGAACAGTATTAGTTACTCCACCAGTGTTAATTTTAGGAATTAGAGGGTATTCAAAAGATCATGATGGATTACATGCGGAATTTGATGTATATGCAGAAGACATTCCAAAATACATTTCAAAAGAAATGACTTTTAAAAATAAAGACGGATCTATAGAGAATGCTGAGAAAAGTTTAAAGAAAATTAAAGAAATTTTTGCAATAGTTGCAGTATCACCAAGAGCAGCAGGACTAGAAATGAAAAAACCATATATCTTTGAAGCAATGGTGAGTGGAGGAGATATCGAAAAACAATTTGCACATGTTAAAGAATCACTTGGAAAAGAAATTAAAATTGATCAAATTTTTGAAACAGGTTCAACTGTAGATGTTGCAGCAATTACAAAAGGTCATGGATGGCAAGGTGTAATGAGAAGATGGAATGTAAAGAAGAAACAACACAAATCAAGAAAAACAGTTAGAGAAGTTGGTTCATTAGGTCCAATCTCACCACAAAGCATCATGTATACAGTTCCAAGAGCAGGACAAACAGGTTTTCATCAAAGAGTAGAATATGATAAAAGAATTTTAGTAATGGGTAATACAGATAACGATAAATTAAAAATTAATCCAGATGGAGGATACAAACATTTTGGTTTAGTAAAAGGAGATTTCATAATTTTGAAAGGTTCAGTTCCAGGAACATATAGAAGATTAATTAAAATGAGGAGTCAAATCAGAAATGCTCCAGCTAAAGTTAACAAGCCAAATATTTTGGAGGTTGTAATATAATGAAAATTACAACATATACGACCACAGGAACTAAAGATGGGGAAATAGAATTACCAATAATATTCTCAACTCCATTTAGAAGAGAATTAATTCACAAGGCATACACTAATCTTACTTCACATAAATTCCAGCCACAAGGAAGACATCCTAGTGCAGGACAAGATGTTGTTGCAGATTCTAACGATCCACCAACAGGTCAAGGTGTATCTCGTGTTGCTAGAGCTCAAGGTGGCGGGGGAGGTAGACAAGGTCAAGGTGCAGAAGTTGCATCAACAAGAGGTGGAAGACAAGCACATCCACCAATCGTAGGAAAAGTAATTTACAAAAAATTAAACAAAAAAGAAAACAAATTGGCATTATGTTCAGCTATTGCAGCTACATCATCAAAAAGTCTAATTGAATCAAGAGGACATAAAATTGAAGGTATAGAGTCATTCCCAATAATAGTTTCAGATGATATTGAATCAATTTCAAAAGCAAACGATATGACCAAAATTTTAGAATCTCTTAAATTAATACAAGATACAGAAAGATTAGAATCTAGAAAATCGCGTTCAGGACAATCAAGACTTAGAGGTAGAAGTAAAAAAATTGGAAAAAGTGTTTTATTTGTAACTAAAAACTCTACAGAGATTTCTAAAGCAATTGGTGCATTGCCAGGAGTGGAAGTAAAAAGTGTTAAAGACCTGAGCGTTTTAGATTTGGCTCCAGGCTCACATCCAATTCGATTAACAGTATATTCAAAATCAGCAATTGAAGAAATTGCAAAAATTAAATCAACACATCTTGAATTAATGGTGAAAACACAATGAATGTAGAAACTGCAATGAAAATAATTGTCAAACCATACATTACAGAGAAGACGTTTGCCATGATAGAAAATGAAAATAAGATCTGTTTTATTGTAGAATTATCTGCAAAAAAGCCAGAAATAGCAGAAGCAGTTAGTACACTTTACAAGCAAAAAGCAATCAAAGTCAACACAGCTAGAACAATTTATGGTAAAAAAGCATTTGTTCAATTTGAAAGCACTGAAAAAGCAAGAGATCTCGCAACGAAGATAGGAATGCTCTAATATGGACTATAAAACTCGAAGTACATTAACATTGGAGAAAAAAAATGGTTAAAGAATTTCAATATAGAGGACTAACTAAAGAGGAGTTAGACAATACTTCGTTAGAAAAGCTATTTCAATTATTTAATTCCAGACAAAGAAGATCACTCACGAGGGGGATTACGGATGGAAAAAGAAAATTAATTGAAGAAATTAAAGCTACAAAAGCAGGAAAATCAAAAAATCCTATCAAGACTCATCTAAGAGATTTAATTATTCTACCATACATGGTAGGCGTTACAGTAAATGTTTTCTCAGGAAAAGAATTTCGTCCAGTAAATATTACAACAGAAATGGTAGGACGGTATTTGGGAGAATATGTCATAACAAACAAGAAGGTTCAACACGGTGCCCCAGGAGTAGGAGCATCAAGATCCAGCCTTTATGTACCACTAAAGTGATTATTATGGGTAGATTCGATTACGCTTTCCAAAATTATGATGCAACTAGACATGTTAGATCATCAGTAAGAGAAAAAGACATGTCACACAAACATGCACGTGAAGTTGCAGTTGCCATCAAAGGTTTGTCTATTGATAAAGCTAGAGATTATTTATTGGCAGTAATTAATCAAAAAAGAGCAGTTGCTTTTAGAAGATATAAAAATCAAGTTGGACATAAAGCAGATCCAGGAATGATGTCAGGACGTTATCCTCAAAAAACAGCTAAAGAATTCATTAAAGTATTAGATAATTTAGAATCAAATGCAGAATACAAAGGAATGGATTTAGATAGATTGAAAATTGTTAACGCAACAGTGCATAAAGGGGTTGTTGTAAAAAGATTTATTCCAAGAGCTATGGGAAGAGCAACTCCAAAGAACAATGTACTAACACATGTGGAATTGGTGGCACAGGAGATTTAAAAATGTCAGCAGTGAAAAATGTTATCAAAGATAATTACAACATGATGTTGTTAAAAGATTATTTGAGAAATGCAATTAAAGATGCAGGGTTCTCTCATGCAGAAATATCAAAAACACCAACAGGTACCAGAGTTGCTTTACATGTAACTAGACCTGGAATTGTTATTGGAAGAAAAGGTTCAGGTATTAGAGACCTTACAGAAAAACTTGCAACAGATTTCGGCTTAAAAAACCCACAAATTTCAGTTAATGAAATTGAAAAACCAGATTTATCATCCAGTGTAATGTGTAATAGAATGGCATCACATTTGGAAAGAGGAACAGCATTTAGAAGAGCAACTATGTGGACAATGAAACAAATTATGGAAAGTGGAGCAATGGGAGTTCAAATTACAATTTCAGGAAAACTCAGAGGGGACCGTTCTGCATTTGAAAAGCATGTTGCAGGAATTTTACCAAGAGCAGGACATCATGCAGAAGTAATAGTTGAAGAAGATATTGCACATGTCCAAACTGCGATGGGATTGATAGGTATTAGAATTAGAATTGCAAATAAAGAAAAAGTAATTCCAGAATTTGAATTAATTAAAGTAAAGGAAAACAAAGTAGAAAAAGAAACACCAAGTAAAAAAGTTGAAGAAGTTAAAGTTGAAGGTGATATGAAAGTAGAAGTAGTTAAAGTTGAAGGGGACAAAAACAAAGCAAAATCAGAATCAGAACAAATCGCAATTGAAGAAGAAAAAATGAAAACATTAGAAACACTAGAAGAAGATGAGGCAAGTATGAAATGACCAAAATTAGCATGAAAACTGTTAGAAATCTAAATGAAAAAGATCTCAAAAGTAAAATTCAAGAAAGTAGAACAGATTTAGCAAAACTTAGAGTAGATTCATCTAAAGGAACATTAAGAAAAGAGAGTGGAAAACTAAAACCAATACGCCACAACATAGCAAGAATGCTAACTAGGTTAAATGAGTTGGAGAAAAAGAAATGATTACAGCAGATACAATTTCAAGACACGAATTCATAGGTCTAGATACAGAAATTGTAGAATCTAGTAATTCACAAGTAGTAGGATTAAATGGAACAATCATTAATGAAACAAAATCGATGTTTACAATAAATACACAGAATGGAACAAAAATGATTCCAAAAGCAGCAAACAATTGGAAATTTTCCATTAGTGGGAAAGATACAGTGGTAAATGGCTCATTAATAACAAAAAGACCATTTGAAAGATTAGGAGCAAAAATATGACAAAAAACATAGGCATCAAAGTAACCGAACCAAAAAAAGAATGTGATGATAAGAATTGTCCATTTCATGGAGGTTTGTCAATTAGAGGAAAATTATTTGATGGAAAAGTTACAGGAGATAAAGCAAAACAAACTATTACACTAACAAAAGATGAACCAATTTACTTTAGTAAATTTAAAAGATATGCAAGAGGTAAAAGTACAATTCATGCACATGTTCCTGGATGTATAGATGTGTCATCAGGTGATCATGTTTTAACTGCTGAATGTAGACCTATTTCAAAATCAGTATCATATGTAGTAATTGAGGTAAAAGCATAATGGCAAAACAAGCTGGTAAAGGAGTAGAGGAATTCAGACCATATGTTACAAGATCAATTCCAGTTGGAGCAAATATTACATGTGCAGATAATTCAGGTGCAAAAATTTTAGAAGTAATCAATGTTCCAAGACACAAAACTAGAGCTTCAAGACTTCCTTCAGCAGCAGTAGGTGACTTTTGTAATGTAGTTGTAAAAAAAGGGCCAGCAGAATTAAGAAAACAAGTTTACGGCGCAGTTATTGTTAGACAAAAATATGCAATTAGAAGATTAAACGGAATAAGAGTTTGTTTTGAAGATAATGCAGCAGTATTAATTACTCCAGAAGGAGAAACAAAAGGAACTGACATCAAAGGACCAGTAGCAGCAGAGGCATCAGAGAAATGGCCAAGAGTTGCTAACTTGGCATCAACGGTGGTATGATAAAATGGTAAAACCAACTAAAATGCGCAATCGAATGATTTTTCAAGCAACGTTACAAACACGAAGTAAACAACTTGGCAGTGCATTATCAAAAGATCTACAAAAAAAATATGGTAAAAAGAGTGCAAGAGCAATTGAAGGCGATAGTGTTACCATCTTAAGAGGAGAATTCAAAGGAGTAGATGGTAAAATTTCAAAAATATCCACACAGAAATCAAGTGTTGCAATTGAAGGAGTTAAAAAAGAAAAAACAAAGGGAGATAAATTCGATGTGTATATTCATACCTCCAATTTAGTAATTACTTCACTAAATTCAAGTGATAAATGGAGAATTTCTAAACTGGAAGGAAAAGATCCTCGAAAACAACAAAAAGATGCACCTAGTGAAGAAAACAACAAAGAACCAAAAGTAGAAAAAGAAGTCAAAAAAAAGGAAAATGAGAAATAATGGTAAGTATAGCAGGAAGTAAAAAACTCAAACGACAAATGGCTCCACAATTTTGGGGCATTGCAAGAAAAGATAAACGATTTGTAATTACAACAAGACCAGGTCCACATAAAAAAAATTATGCAATTCCAACAGCAGTATTTCTAAGAGATACATTAAAGATTGTTTCAAGTCTAAGAGAAGCAAAAGCATCAATCTATTCAGGTAAAGTGAAAATAGACGGAGTTGTTAGAAAATCATTGCATCATGCAATTGGATTAATGGATGTCATAGAATTAGAAAACGTGTCAGATATTTATCGTCTTGTACCAACTGAAGGAAAAATCTTAAAACCAATTAAAATTACAGATGCTGAAAAATCTAAAAAATTAGTAAGAATTGTTACTAAAACAACAATCAATAAAGATACAATTCAAACAGGATTTCATGATGGCCGTTCAACACTACAAGAGGTTAATGCAAAAATTGGAGATACATGTGTCATGCAAATTCCAGATCAAAAAATTCTCGACATTATCAAACTAGAAGCAGGGTGTCAAGGATTGGTAACACGTGGAATAAATGCAGGACAAATAGGTAAAGTTGAAAGTGTTGAAAAAGGAACTTTCATTCTTCCAAAAAGAGTTATTTTAATTTTAGGTGATAAAAAAATCGAAATTCCAGCAGATATCATCATGCCAATAGGTAAAGAGGAGCCTGTAATTCAATTAAAGTGATAATATGTCTCAAATAACAGAATCCCCAATGAAAAAGATCTCATTAGAAAAAGTAGTGTTAAACATGGGAATAGGGAAATCAGGAGATGTCATAGATATAGCAAAAAGAGCATTAGAACAAATTTCTGGTAAAAAACCATCAACACGTAAT
>DASCQR010000033.1:0-9806 GCA_036013185.1 Candidatus Nitrosopumilus sp.
ATAACGTTGAAGAAAAAATTTTGCATGGGACTACCACTGTAGGTATTAAGGCTAAAGACGGTGTCGTATTGTGTGCAGATATGAGAGCTAGTGCTGGATATTTTATTGCCAATAATAATACAATGAAAATTCAACAAATTGATCTTCATGCAGGCTTAACGTTGGCTGGTGGTGTTGCAGATGCACAAAACATTGTAGATGTATTACGATATCATTCTAATTTACACAGAGTTGATAAACAAAATTCAATCTCTATTCATTCTTTAGCTAGATTATGTTCATTAATTTTTCATCAAAATAGAGGATATCCGTTTATGGCTGATATTTTACTTGGTGGTTATGATGCAAGTGGTCCTGCATTGTTTAATGTTGATATGTTTGGTTCAGTTGAAGAAAAATCTTATGTTACAACTGGTAGTGGTTCTCCAGTTGCTTATGGTTTACTAGAAGAAGAATATAGAAATGACCTCACAGTTGAAGAGGCAAAAAAAATAGCTTTACGAGCTGTAAAAGCTGCAATAGTTAGAAACATTGGTACTGGTGATGGAATAAACATCGCAGTAATGGACAAAGATGGATTCCGTCTATTGACCGATGAACAAAAGAAAGCAGTTATCGAACTTTAGTGATTTAATGCAAAAAAAACAATCTCCAAAAGAATTACCTCCTAACAGCCAGAATATAATGGCAACCATACTGCAAAGTATGCCAAAAGAAGCAAGTATAACAAAAATTGAATATGAAGGACCAAGAATTGCACTTTATACGAATTCACCTAGATATTTGTTAGAAAATAACGAAACAATTTCAAAACTTGTTAATATAATTAAAAAACGAATTGTAATTAGAACTGATGAATCTATAAGAAAATCTGAAGATGAATGTAGAAAAATTATTGCAGAACATGTTCCAAAAGAAGCAAATCTACAAGCAACATTGTTTGATACTTCAACAGGTGAAGTTTCAATTGAAGCAAAAAGACCTTGGTTATTACAAAGAAATGCAAAAGAATTCAATCACGCTGATTTAACTGAAAAAATTGGATGGAGATTGAGAATTCGAAAAGCTACCACAATTCCATCAAGAACAATTCAAACAATTAATGCTACTCTAAAACAGGCTTCTGCTGAAAGAAGTAAACAAATGAAACAAGTAGGTGATGATATTTTTAGACCTCGCTTATCACAAAGAACTGAAGTATCTCTTTACACTCTAGGTGGTTTTGGACAAGTAGGCAGATCTTCAATGTTATTATCAACACCAGAAAGTAAAATTTTAGTTGATTGTGGAATCAATCCTGGGGCTCGTTCTCCAATGGATTCATACCCACGATTAGATTCATTAAATATCACATTAGATGAAATTGATGCAGTAGTAATTGGACATGCACATTTAGATCATACTGGATTTTTACCTGCACTATGTAAATACGGTTACAAAGGTCCGATTTATTGTAGTGAACCAACATTACCTATGATGAATTTAATCCAATTAGATGCAATCAAGGTTGCTGCTGCACAAGGTAGAACTCCAATATATGCTGAGCGAGATGTAAAACAAGTAATGAGACAAACAATTACTTTACCTTATGGAACTGTAACTGATATTTCTCCAGACATAAAATTAGTTCTTGCAAATGCAGGACATATTCTAGGCTCTGCATTATGTCATTTTCATATTGGAAATGGTGATCATAATTTTGTTTATTCAGGAGATATTAAATTTGGAAAAAGTATTTTATTTGAAGCTGCTAGTTGGAATTTCCCAAGAGTAGAAACATTACTTATTGAAAGTACTTATGGTCTTAGAGAAGATGTCCAGCCAACTAGACAACAAGTAGAATCTTCTTTTATCAATGCAGTAAATAACACTTTAGCAGATGGCGGTAAAGTCTTGATACCAATCCCAGCAGTTGGACGTGCACAAGAAATTATGATGGTAATTGATCATTATATGAAATCTGGTGAAATGGTTGAAGCACCAGTGTTTACTGAGGGAATGATCTCTGAAGCATCAGCAATTCATGAATCTTATCCTGAATATCTTGCTAGAGAATTAAAACAAAAAATTTTAGAAACTGACGATAATCCATTTGATTCTGAATATTTTACAAATATTGAACATTCTGATGCTAGAGAGGAACCAATGAGAGAAGATTCTCCATGTATAATTTTAGCAACCTCTGGAATGTTGGAAGGTGGACCTGTTTTAGAATATTTCAAGAATATTGCTCCTGATCCAAAAAATAAAGTTGTGTTTGTCTCTTATCAGGTAAATGGAACTTTAGGCAGACGTGTATTAGATGGTTCAAAACAAGTCTCTATGTTAGGAAAAGAAGGTAAAATTGAAGTTGTTTCTGTAAATTGTGGTGTTGAAAAATTAGATGGATTCAGTGGACATAGTGATTATAATCAATTAATGTCCTTTGTACAAAGATTAAGGCCAAAACTTCGTCGTGTTTTAGTTAATCACGGTGAACGTTCAAAATCAGAGAACCTTGCTATGAATATTAGAAGAACATACAAGCTTCCTGCTCATTATCCTCAAGTACAAGAAGCAATAAAATTATTTTAAATCGTATTCTGGTTTCCAGATCTTTATACTAGATGGAGTAACAATAATTCTTTCTTCACCTAACCTTGCAATATCTGCATCAGCTGTTTTAGCAATTGAATATAATTCTTCCACAACTTTTCGTAATTGATCCACATCTTTTTGTGCTAATGGTGTTACTCTAAGAATCAAAATAATTCCTTTTTTGATATCCTCTTTGATTGAATGGACATCGCTACTATCCCTAATTGTAATTGCCTTTAGATATGTAGGGTTTTCTTGCTTTTGCATTATGATTAAAAATGAGATCTACTCCCTCAAATACTCTTCCTTAGTTTTAACTAATTTTTTAAATTTTTTACGCCTACATTCTAAATTGAATATATTCTTCTTCTTTTGCACTTTCTGAAGTGATTTCGTCAATCAAGTCATTATCTTTGATAGAAACAATCGCTGTCATGTTATTTGGTGCATCTGAATATCTTAAAGTAACAGACGATGCAAATTTAAGATGTTTTTTTGAATTAGAACCACGTAAAATTGAAACAGGTCCTACAAAGTCTTTAGCTTCAAGCAAAATGTCATTTGGTAATGCAATTGCTTTAATCATTTCATTTTCATCTTTGTTTCTTCCAACAATAAACTTTGTTTCTTTATCTAATCTAAAGTGTCTTCCAATTTTTAATAAATCAATATCGTTTATTGTTGGATTTTTTGTATGTGTAAACAAATCTTTAGCTTTTATTCCAAATTGTGGTTCTGTTAATAAACAACCACCACCTGCATTCGGTGGATTTTCAATTCCATATTTTTTTGCCATATCTAATTGATTTCTTCGTGTTCTTCCTCTGATCATTCCAAGATTTTCTCTTTTGATTAAACCATCTTTTTCAGGATCTGTTTCTGGTAATAGTGCAGCTGATAATGGTCTTACAATTTTTCCAACTAAATCTGATTCATTTTCGATTGTTCTTAATGCAGGTGCATGTTGACTCATTGGTCTTTGTCCTAATACCTCACCTGAAATAATAAACTCTGCACCAATTTCTTCCATGTGTTTTTTTGCAGCATCAAACATCATGGATCTACAATCAATACATGGATTAAATCCTGCACCAATTCCATGTTTTGGATGTTTTAACATTTCAATATACTCATCACCAAGATACACTGTTTTTAGATTTACATCAAGATCGTCAGCTCGTTCTCTAATTTCAAAACCACACCCTCTTCCACAATCAAAATCACAAAATGGAGTTTTTATTGCAACTGCAGAAACATCAAATCCTTGTTCTTGCATCATCTTAATTGCAAGTTGACTATCTAAACCACCAGAAAGCAATGCAACCACTTTCTTCTTCTTTTCTTCAGTCACAGATTTAATTTCAAAATTCCTTATACAAACTTTACATCATACATAAATTGAGAATACACAATATTTTGCTATGAGACAACGAAGAAAAAATCTTCTAAAATATGCTAAAAAAATAGATTGTGATACTTTAGTAACATTTGAGCCTGAGAATCTATTTTACATGACTGGTTTTTGGGGGGAGGCAATAGGATTACTAGAAAAAAATGGAAAAACTACCATTATTGCTCCAGAACTTGAAGTTGGAAGAGCAAAAGATGAATCTGAAGATTGTGATGTAATTACTGCTGAACGTGGTTCTGGATTAATTTCTACTCTTATAGAAAAAATAAAGAAAAATTATGTCTGTACTGATTGCCAAAATCATTCAACTATGCTAAGTCTAAAAAAATCAGTTTCACATTTGAAATCTTCTACAGAACCATTTTACGATGCTAGAATAATAAAAGATGAAAAAGAAATTAGAATCTTAAAAAAAGCTTCTAAAATTATTGATGAAATGTTTGAAATTTGTTCAAAAAAAATGAAAGTTGGACAAAAAGAATCAGAATTACAAACAATTTTGATGACATATGCCATGGAACAAGAAATGTTTGATACTGGCTACAAATCTACACTTAACCCATTAATTATTGCTGGAGGTCCTAATGGTGCACTTCCACATGCTCAAGTAAGCCAAAGAAAATTCAAAAAAGGTGATCTTGTAGTAACTGATCTAACATTAAGATACAAAGGATATGTTTCAGATGCAACTAGAACATTTGCATTAGGAAAAATTTCTTCACAAGCTAATGAAGCATATGAAATTGTTAAGCAATCACAAAAACTTGGTCTTAAGTCTGTTAAACCAAATATAGATTGTAAAGATGTTGATTTTGCATGTAGAAAATATATTGAAGAAAAAAATTATGGTCAATACTTTATCCATTCAACTGGACATGGAATTGGATTAGAAGTACATGAGTTTCCAACTGTTTCTTATCGAAGTACTACTAAATTAAAAGAAAATATGGCAATTACTGTAGAACCTGGAATCTATATTGAAAATAAATTTGGAATTAGAATAGAAGATTCACTTATTGTAAAGGATAGATCAATTGTAATGCATAAATTTACAAAAGATCTACTAACAATCTGATCCTAATCGTAAAAGTCCACTATGTTTATGATGTATTTTGATTCAGGATTATTTGATTCAATTTTTTTAGAATCTATATTTACATTCCAATCATAATTAATATCATCACCTTTATCCGATTTGAAATTTAATATAACTTGATATTCTTCTAAATCGATATTTGCTACGACTACATGTATTCTAGTATTTCTATCATCAAATATTTTTTTATCCGGATATTCTTCATTTATTTTATTTTCAATTGCATCTTTTACATTTAATCCTGATTCATTGGGACCATTATATTGCATTAAAATATCAACTACAATTTGTTCTTCATCTGAAAAATCAATTAAAAAATCATCAAGATGTTTTTCTGTTAATACTCCATTTGCACTAATTACAATTAATGCTATTCCTGCTAGATAAAGTGGTGCTCTTTTTTTAAGAAAAGCTTTGAGATTATTCTTTTTTGGCTTTTCTTCTTCTTTTTTATCTTTTTTACCCATTTTATTCCCTGTAAATAATTAATTATTTGAAGTTATTATTAACTAAACTCTTTATTCTGATTCTTTTTGTACAATTGATTTATTCTTCTTTAATTAGTGATTTAATATTTGCAATATTTTCAGAATTTAATTCAATTTCTTTATGTTCTGCTAAAACATGTTCTGTAACTAATGACATTAATTCTTCTACACTCTTTGTTGATGCTGACCAGCTACAATCTTTTCCTGCATCTTTACAACTAATTGATTTTGCCATAATTAGTTGATTTTTTATGGTTATTTAGGAAATTCGTTAATTGCTATGCCTAGATCTAGGAAATATATTGGATTTTTTTACTTGATACATTTTCTGCAATTATTGAATATTAATTGCATTTTCTCATCTTGTGATTTTAAACGTAATAATATTGAAGAAAAAGATTTTCTAAAGCATTTGAGTGAAAAACATTCTGATGAAATAATAAAAATTTCTAAAAAAGATAATATGTCTATTAAGGTAGAATAAATTAAAAATTTTAATTATTCTTTGCAGTTAAAATAAGAACTTGCCATGGAAAAATGATGTCACCATTTCTTTTTGTATATTGTAAAGTTTTTTCTTTAACAGACTTTTTGAATTCTTTACGTTTTGAGTATTCTAATGCATTTAGTTTTTCCTTTAGAGGTTTTGCAATGTATTTAATATAATTTTTCCAATAATCTTCAAACTTTCCTGGATTGTAATTAAAAATTAATTCCTTAATTACAATATTTGAAAATCCTACTTTTTTAACTTCTGTTTTTAATGCAGATTTTGTACCAAATCTATCTAAATTTGGTGTTCCAGGAGGAATATAATCTGGTATGTATTTTGTAGCAGTATCTAGAATACTACTAAAAAATGGGACATTATCATTACTACCATGAACAGATATTCCTATTATTCCAGATTTTTTGAGGCTATTTTTTATATTTTTTAATGCTTTTTGTGCATTAGGAAAAAAGAACAATGCATATTGACAAGTCACTACATCAAATTTTTTTGAAAAAGAAAAATTTTCAGCATCAGCATTTAGAAAATCTAAATTTTTATTTTTTTCATTCTCTTTTTTAGCAATTTTAATTGCAGTTATTGAAGTATCAATTCCTATCACATGTCCTGATTTACTAACTTTCTTTTGGATTTGTTTTGTCACTACTCCAGTTCCACATGCAACATCTAAAACAAGATCCTTTTCATTAATTTTTATTAATTCAATTAATTTTTTTGTACTTTGAAATGGTCCTTTATTTACACTAGCCCATCTTCTATGATACCTTGGAGCAACTTCATTCCAAATTTTCATATTTCTTTTTTTATATTCTGAATGAATTATTTTCATTGTATTTTTTGTTCAATTTGTTTTTTTATAATTTTTGCAATTTTTTCTTTTTTCATCCAACCTGAAATAATATTCTTCTTTGAATCTACAATTATAATTTGATTATTTTGAGAATTTTTTGTATATCTTGATGTTCCGATATCATTTGCTATGATCATATCTGATGATGATTCTTTCAATTTTTTTTTAGCTGATTTGATTAATTGTGCATTTGTGACATTTGTTTCTGCCTTAAAGCCAACTAATAGAACATTTTTTTGTATTTTTTTAACATGATCTATGATTTTAGGTGCTTTTTTGAGGCTAATTGAAAGATTTGTTTTTGAACTTTTAATTTTTTTTATACTTGGATTTTTTGGGATAAAATCAGATATTGCAGCAGCCATTATAACAACATCATATTTCTTTTTTAATTCTTTTTTGACTGTATCAAACATTTCTTTACTTGTTACAACATTAATGATCTTTGCACCTTTTGGTGGGATTTCATTACCTGGACCATAAACAAATGTAATTTTTGCACCTGCTGAAACTAATTCTTTTGCTAAAGTTACTCCCGTTTTACCCGAACTTTGATTTGTAATTGCTCTGATAGGATCAATTTGTTCAATTGTTGGTCCAGCGGTCATCAAAATTTTTTTCCCATGTAATTTAGACGACAATCCAAATTTCTTTAAAACAAAATCAAGTATTTCTTCTGGTTCTGATGCTTTTGCTTTTCCTTCTATCATATTTGGTGTAACAAAATTTATTTTATTTTTCAGAAAAGAAATATTTTTTTTAACTGCTGGATTATCATACATTGATGCATGCATTGCTAAAGCCATGATAATTGGTGTTTTGGAACCAAATCCTACAGTAAGTACTGTTGAGATCGGTGTATCATCAATTCCATTTGCAAGTTTTCCTAATGTATTTGCAGTTGCTGGATACACAATAATTAAATCTGATCTTTTATAATCTGCAATATCTATGTGCTCTAATTTACCTGTCAATTTTGTAATTACCTCATTACCTGTTGCCCATTTCATGTAATCTGGTTGAATCATTTTTGTTGAAGCTCCACTCATTACACATGTAACTTTTGCACCATGTCTCATCAATAATCTTGCTAATTCAATTGATTTGTAAGCTGCAACACTTCCTGCTACACACAAGACAATTTTTTTATCTGAAAGTTCTGTTCCTTTTGATTCTACTATGTCTAATGATGGATGTTCTAATTTTTTTTTAGACAATTTCTTCCCTCAATTTATCAAATTCTGATTCGTCCATTTGAAATTCGTTTTCAATAGATGGAAATTTTTCTTCCTTCACTTCTATAATATATGATTTAACAGCTTTCCTAATTTCTTCAGATAATTCTAGGTATCTTTTTGCAAATTTTGGTTTTATTTTTTCAAATAATCCTAACATATCATGAACAACTAAAACCTGTCCATCACAATTTTTCCCTGAACCAATTCCTATTGTTGGCACAGAAATTTTTTCTGTAATTATTTTTGCAACTTGACTAGAAACCATTTCTAAAACTATAGAAAACACGCCTGATTCTGTTATTGATTTGGCATCCTGAATTAACTTAATCGCATTTTCTTTTGTTTTTCCTTGAACTGAATATTTTTCAGCAGTTTGTGGTAATAATCCTAAATGACCCATAACAGGTATTTTAGATTCTGTAATTGCTTTAATTATTTCAGATATTTCTTTTCCACCCTCTAATTTTACTGCATCAGCACCAGCTTCAATTAACTTCAATGAATTTTTAATTCCGTCTTCCTTTGTTTTATAGGAATTAATTGGTAAATCTGAAACAATTAATGAATTTTTTTCTGCATTTTTTGCAGCAATTGTAAATCTAATCATATCTTCTATAGTTACTGAAGTAGTATCTTCATATCCAAGCATCACCATTCCTGCACTATCACCTACAAGAATTACATCAACTTGTTCACACAGTGTTATCATCGTAGAATCATATCCTGTTAAAACAGTAATCTTTTCCTTTCCTTTCATATCTGTAATACTTTTGACTGAATTACGCATTTTTTGCTCTCCTTTCTAAATTCTTTTTAATTTCTAAAATTGATATCTTAAGATTTTTTTTATTATTGTATGTGGATATTTTCTTTCTATTCTTTTTTGATTCTGTTACAAGTAGTTTCATAGCACGTGTAACATTATCTACTATTGTAATATCTGCAGTTTCAGCAGTTCTAGAAAGTGGATTTAAATCAAATGTAATAATTTTCTTTTTTGCTTTTTTTAACGCAATTGTTCGATCTCCATCTTCTAGAGGAACTAATACAACATCTGCCGAAAAGATTCCATTCTTATCAACAACTCTTCTTGCACTATCAATTCCTATTAATTTTGTAGATGATTTATTATTCAATCCTAAAATTTCGTTAGCTCCTGATTTTCTTAGAATTTTAGTAATTGATTTTTTACGTTTATTACTAGAATAAAATAAATTCACTTCAATTTTGGAATTTGTGTTTTTTGCTAATTGAATAATTTCTTTAGGGCATAATGCAGCAAAATTTCCATTTACAGAAATTACCGAATTTTCTGCATTTTTGAGCATAAATGCTGCTACTTTAATGGCTTCTTTGGCAGATTTTGAGGTTTTTTCGCCTATAAGATAATCGAATGCTTCACCTCTTCCGTGAGCTAAAAGTCCTTCTTTGGCAACTAAATTGTTATCAAATCCATTAACTAATTTTTCACGAATTAAAAGAGAATTTAATCTTGGATGTGATTTAGGAATCGTAGTCATATTTTTAATTATAAAGAATTCTAGCACCTACATCATCTAATTTTGATTTTATAATAATTCCATCAGAAAATTTTTCTAAAATTTCTAAAACATTATCTTCATTTCCTTTTGGAAC
>DASCQR010000034.1:0-5621 GCA_036013185.1 Candidatus Nitrosopumilus sp.
GGAGTGCAGTAGATTTAACAGCACCACCGCTTGCTGAAGGTATTCACTTTGTTGTGCCATTTCAAGATGAGGTAGTACAAATTGAAGTTCGTACTCTAAAGTATGATAAAGAGACTAGAAGTGCATCAAAAGACCTTCAAACAGTTCAAACAACAGTTACTGTAAACTATCATGCAGAATATGAGAAAGTAAATTTTCTTTACAAGGAAATTGGATTAGACTATGAAAATAGAGTTATTGGACCAGCAGTTGAAGAAACAGTAAAACAAGTTACAGCAAATTATAATGCAGAAGAATTAATTACAAAAAGACCACTAGTTAAGGGAGATATTGAAAATGCAATTAGAGATAGATTAAACCAATTTTACGTAACTACAGAAGTTATTTCAATTACAGACTTCGAATTTTCACCATTATTTGCTAAAGCAATTGAATCCAAAGTAGAAGCAGAACAAAAAGCCCAAAAAGCAGAAAATGATCTCATTAGAATTGAAGTAGAAGCTAGGCAATTAGAAGCTCAAGCTGTTGGTTTAGCAGCAGCTAACATTGCAGAAGCACAAGGGGAAGCAGAGGCAATTTCAATTATCAATAACGCATTATCAGCAAACCCATTTTATCTAGAATGGTTAAAGACACAAGCATGGGATGGCAAACTTCCACTAGTAGTTGGTGAAGGTGGAACCCCATTCATTCAAATCCCAGTTCAACCATAAGTAAGTTCAAAAGAAATTACTTATCATTTTTAGAATTTTCTCTTATAGCATCATACATTGCAAGAAATTGTTCTGGTTCATTTAGTCTATAATTTTTTTCAAGTTTCTGTATTTCTTCGTGAGATAATGATTCACCTTTATTCTCATAATATTCCTTAATTATTTGAGAAGGAGTTTTCTTAATATTATATTTTTGAAGAGTTTGAGAAATAGAACGTTTAGCTAACATATTTTTTAAAAATAATTGGTAAACAAGATAAGATAAAATTGCAATTACAGTGACTACCAAAATTGGGATAATTATCACAGCAGTTGCCATACACTAGGTAATGACATTTGCATATTTCATTGTTATTCTTTTTTATGACTAGATTTTCCATTTTATTAAAAATTCAAGTTAATGTTAAATGTAGTATTTCCAAATTTTAATCAAATTGGGAGAATTTCAAGAGTTTACTGAGGCATTATTTGGACAATTATCAGTTGAGATAGATGAAGAAAAAGAAATTATCAAATTAGCAAGTAGGGCCAAAGAAGATTTAAAAGGAAAAATTGAATTCAATAATTTAGAAAGTATCGCAGTAGATGTTTTTTCCACTTATAAAAATAAAGTTGAAGAATTTCTAGGTGTTAAAATTCCTGAAAATATTGAATTAAAATTTCCAGAATTAACAGATTTAAAAAGATTGAAAGGAGAAAAAGTATTTGCAGATAAAGAATCAAAAGAATTTGTTACTGAATTATTTAATTCAGTTTCAAAAGAAGATAAAACAAGAATTGCAGAATTAATGCAAGAAAATACAGCTAAATATTTAGTATATTCAACATATGCAATTCAATATATTTCAAAAATCACAACAACATATGGGGATTATCTTGATTCAATTATTTATTTAAATAAATTCATTTTATCAAGATACCCTGAAATAATTCTTCACAAACAAGGTGAACCATATGAGATAAAATTTGAAAATGTGAATTCAGGGTATCTAGGTGCCGTTAAAATGACAGTCATAGAAGAATTGATTCATGCATCTCAGGAAAATTTACAACGAATCAACAAAAATGCAGCAGCAGAAGTAAATAAAATAAATGAAGAATTAGCGGAGATTATTTTATCATTAGATACTGAAACTATTAACAAACTTTCAGAATATTGTCAATTACAAGCTGTACCAGATGATTTTCCATTAGCAAAAAAAGCAAATCTATTTTTCTTCTTGAATCCGGATCATTTCTTAATTGAACAAATAGGTCCAGATGTAATGACATATACCCATGTAGAAATTGATCCAAAAATAGGAGAATCAATTCCTCAACTATTAGGAATTTACAAAAAATGGTTAGTTCCAATCCAACAACATCATGCAGCATTTACAGCAATGGAGGGAATGGCAGCTTTTGCCATTGAAAATATTTTAAAAGATGACAAAGATTTTCAAAATTATCTTACTACCTTTATGGGAACTGATTTTTCATCATATCAAGTAAGAAAAAGCATGGGCAAAGACTTTACAAAAATCATATATGAAAAATTAGGCACAAAGACATTCAAAAAGATGATTGAGATTCCACCAAATACAAAAGAATTGAAAGATCCTCAATTATACTTGAAAAAACTGAGTTAATTGTAATTGAATGAAGAATTTGATCCATTAGTTGCAGAATGGATATCATTTGTAAAAAATCCTAATTTCAATTTAATTGAAAAATGTCTCAAATTTTCTCAATTAATAGAATTTCCAGATTTACAAGTTGATGAATATATTAAAAAAATCAATCGAATTGGAATGTCATTAAAAGAATCAATAAGCGATGTTAAAAATCCAACATATCTAATTTCAATGTTAAACGAACATCTTTTTGAAAATTTAGGCTACAGTGGGGATGATGATGATTACTATAATCCAAAAAATAATTTCCTGAATGAGGTAATAGATAAAAAAACAGGACTGCCAATAACAATTTCTATTCTTTATGTTGAAATTGCAAAATTTATTGGATTGGAACTAAAAATTGTAGGATTTCCTGGACATATTTTAGTAAAATATAACGAAGAAATGATACTAGATCCATTTTATGATGGAAGATTACTCAACATAGATGATCTGCAAGAAATTCTTGATGTGAATTTTGAAGGAGAATTAGAATTTAAACCGGAATTCCTAGATGAATTGAAAGGAGAAAAAATTTTACTTAGAATGGTTCGTAATCTAAAAAACTCTTACATTCAATCATTTGTTTATGATAAAGCATTACGCTGTGCAAATATGGCATTAGCAATTGAATCAAACTTTGCAGAAGATATTAGAGATAAAGGAATTTTAGAACAAAGATTATTGAATTATGAAAAGGCATTAGAATATTTGAATAAATATTTAGAAATAAATCCTAATGCAGAAGATGTAGATTTTGTTTTAGAACTAATTAGAAGTATTAAGACAAAAAATTAATCGATTATAGAATCAACATCTCGGCCTTTTTTGATCATTGATATTTCATGACGAGCAATTTTATTTCTCAAAGCTCCTTTCAAAATATCAACTTCACTTCTAAGCAGTGCAATTTCATCTTCAAGTTTTGCAACTCGCTCATAAATGGTTTCAGCGTCTGAACTCATAATGAATTATGAATAAAAAATTCTCTTAAAAAGTTATGGGTATGTAGTTTTAATTATTAATTGAGTATTAGATTACAATTCAAATTCTTGGCGGCATTTTTCACATTTTGCTCTTTCTTCACCAGGTGAGCCTAATAGGAAGATTTTTCCAATTGTCTGACATAGTGGACACATTCCAGTAGTAGCATTTTTTGGACCTGTTCGAATAATTTTTTGACTTTTTCTACGTCCCATGAAAAAACTCTCCAAATCGGTCTATTAAGTTTTAATGGCGCGGGGAGAGGGATTTGAACCCACGAGTTCTTGCGAACATAGGATTAGCAATCCTACGCCCTACCAGGCTAGGCGACCCCCGCATAATTAGAACTAAATGTATCTGTAAATAAATTCATTCTTTATCATGTAGATTGTAATGGTAGAATTAATTAGAAGTAAATCAAAATCTTCCGATAATGAGTAAAAAAGCTGCAATAATGAAAGGAGATGGAATTGGTCCTGAAGTCGTAGATTCAATGCTACGAGTTCTAAAAGAATGTAATTTTCAATCAGAATTAATTTTATGTGAAGCAGGTTCAGAACAATGGGACAAAAACGACAGAAAAGATGTATCATATATCCCAGATTCAACCATGAAAACATTAGAAGAAGTAGATTGTTGTTTTAAAGGACCAACCACCACAATACCGGTACCAGGTGCACCCAGAAGTGTTGCAGTTACATTAAGACAAAAATTTGATCTTTATGCAAATATTCGACCTACAAAAACTTATGACAGATTAACACCAAATAGAAAACTTGATTGTGTATGTTTTAGAGAAGCAACTGAAGGTCTCTATACAGGAGTTGAATCAAAAATTACAAATGATGCAGCAATTGCAATTAGAAAAATTACTAGACAAGGCAGTAGAAGATTAATTGATTCAGCAGTTGATTGGGCAAATAAATTTGAAATGAAAAAAATGGTTGCAATCACAAAAAGAAATATCTTAAAACAAACAGATGGAATATTTTGGGAAGAAACACAAAAAGCTGTGGAGGGTACAGGAATTGAATTATCTGAAATATACATAGACAATATGGCTCAACAAATGGTAATTGCAACTGAACAGTTTAATGGTTCAGTATTAGTGAGTACCAATTTATTCATGGACATAATTTCAGAGCTTGCATCAGCTTTAGTTGGTTCAATTGGATTAATTTATTCTGCAAATATTGGAAATAGTTATGCTATGTTTGAAGCAGCTCATGGAAGCGCACCACAATTTACGGGTCAGAACAAAGTAAATCCAACAGCTACTGTATTATCAGGTGCGTGGATGGCAGATTATCTAGGCGAAAAAGATGTTAGAGATGCAATTTTTTCTGCAACAGAACAGGTCATCAATGAAGGCAAATCAGTTACATGGGATATTGGTGGAAATGCAACTACTACACATATGACAGATGCAATTATCACATATGCAAAAAATAATTTAAGAAAATAGATAGTAACCAAAACCACATGGTTACCAACTGGTAACTCCATTACATGTTCTAAGTCCCTAACACGTTATGTCTGGAATTAATTGATTGCTATCAATAGAAGTACGATAGCATAGAATAAAAGATTGATTTAAAAAAAATGATCAGCTGTTTGTTTTTCAGAGAATTTTTAAACAAAATTTCATTTTTTAATTTTATTTTTTTGAATTTAAAAAATGATTAATTGATTGCTTCTACAAGAATCAATTCTTCAAAGAAAAGTTTCTTTTGTGAAATTATTCTAGTTTTTAATCCTATTTTTTCTGCATAATTAATGAGTTTTGAATGATTGGATAATGAAGAAGTGACAAAAATGAATTTACCATTTTTTTTAAGATTTCTCAAAGCAGAATCAAATATTTTTTTAGGAATTTCGAATCCTTCTGAGCCACCATCAGTTGCAATATCTAAAATTTCATCTGTTGCCAAATAAGGTAAATTACAAACAATGAAATCAAATTTTATATTTAATGCATCGGAGCCATTACAACAAATCAAATTATCTGTTTTGTAAGAACTTTGATTTTGTAAAACATCACAATTAATATCAGTTCCAATAACAAATGAAAAATTCTTACAGAGTAATTTTGTTAAATATCCAGATCCACTTCCAATATCTAATGCATAAGTACCTTTTTCATGCTCAATATTATTTGCAATAAAAAATGTATCCTCAGATGGAGGATATTCATCATTTTTTAATAATTTGTTTTGCAAGATTAATTATTTCATCTCCTGAAAGATCGTCAACACGTTTCTCTATTGTA
>DASCQR010000035.1:0-2974 GCA_036013185.1 Candidatus Nitrosopumilus sp.
CCCATGCAATAGATCTTCCCTTTTTAGATAGATTTTTGCACCACCTAATTTTTCAGACAAATTTTTTGCAAAGTATAACGGAGTGGGTCTTCCAGCATATACTTTAAGATAATAATCTAATTCCTGTTTGAATTTTTTATCGTTTTTGAATTTTAGGTAATTTTCTTCCAATTCTTCTATTGCAGGTACAAGTGTTTCAGGAATATACTGACCACCAAATTCTCCAAATTTCCCATTTTTAGGATATTTCAATACGAATTCACCAATTTTGTTACCTGTTCCACAATATTATCACTTTTCATTATACTTGAACCTATCAAAAATGCATCAGCTCCACACTTTTTTAAGTATTGAATGTCATTTGGAGTTTCAATACCACTTTCAGATAAAATTATTCGAGATTTATTATATCCAGATAAAACTAATTCAGTAGTTTTAAGATCAATTTCCAAAGTATCCAAATTTCTATTATTAATTCCAATGATATCGGCTTCGGTTTTTAACGCATTTTGAAATTCTTCTTTTGTATGAACCTCAAGTAATACATTCAAATTCTGTTTATGCCCATATGCAATAAAATCATCAATATCACTAAGAAATTTTTGATCAAAAAGCGATTGAATTACCAACATGTAATCAGCGCCAATTTTTTTTGCAGTATCAATTTGAATTTTATCAATCATAATGTCCTTCATTAATAATGGAACATCTACTGATTGTCTTACTTGAATAAAATAATCAGGGGAGCCATTAAACAAATGAGGTTGAGTTAAAACAGATAATGCTTTAGAACCGCCTTCAATCATTTGTTTAGCAATACTGCTAGGATCACCAATTGTTCTAATTTTTCCTAATGAAGGTGATGAAAACTTTACTTCAGTAAGTAATGTTGCATGTGAATTTGATTTTATTATTTGTTGAAAGTCTTGATTAGATTTTTGTAAATTTACATCGACATCATAAACCCCATCATCAATTGCAATTTGAGAATTATTCACTAATTTTTTTAAAATATTTTCAACCATCGATAATCTCCTTTAATTTTTCAATATCTCCAGAATCAGCCACAAATTTCTCCAGCAAATTCATCGCCTTACCTTCACTAATAGTATTTAGTGCAAGTTTTACACCTTCTTCAAAACTATCTACAACATTTCCAACTAATAATCCTCCAGCTGCATTTAATGCGGTAGTTTCAATCATAGATTGATTAGCAGTATTATTTAGAACGTTTACAAAAGATTCAACTGCATCTTGTTTAGTTTTAATTTGAATGTCTCTAAGTGATGATTTGCGCAAACCAAGAAACTCAGGATCTATTGAATTAACAGAGACAGTATTATTTTTTAAAATACAAACACTGTTTGTGGAACTAGTAGAAAATTCATCCATTCCATCATTGGAACGTACAGCCATTATATTTTCTACTCCTTTTCTTTTAAGAATTTGTGGCAATCTAGTAAGAAATTCATTTGAAAAAACGCCAACCAATTGATTTTTTATATTTGCAGGATTTGATAGAGGTCCAAGTAAATTAAATGCAGTTCTAGTTCCTAATTGTTTTCTAGCAGATGAAACATTTTTCATTGCAGGATGGAACTTTTGTGCAAACATAAAACAAATTCTATGTTTTTCTAAAATATTTGTAATAGTAGAAGGTTCAGAATTAAGATCATATCCAAAATATTCAAAGATATCAGCACTTCCTGAAATTCCTGAACTAGATCTGTTTCCATGTTTAGCAACAATACCACCAGCAGCTGCAACTACAAATGATGCAGTAGTAGAAATATTGAATGTTTGTAATTTATCACCCCCAGTTCCACACATATCAATTACAGTTCCTTGGTTTTTAGGCGTAATTTTTAGAGATAATTCCTGCATTTTATCCAGCATTCCAAGTAATTCATCATCAGTTTCACCTTTCTTAGATAAATTAGATAAAATACTCATATTTTGATTATCATCAGTTTTGCCAGAAAGTACTTCGGACATGATTTCATTCATTTGATCATAAGTAAGATCAATTTTTTGTTCTAATTTAGAAATATATTCAGAAATCATTTTTCTTTAACCTGTCTGATAAAATTACCAAGAATTTTTTTGCCGTCCTCAGTCATTATTGATTCAGGATGGAATTGTACTCCTTGAATTAAAAATTCTTTATGTTTAATTGCCATAATTTCACCATCATCATTTGCAGTAGCTATAACTTCTAACACATCTGGAATTATTGTTTTATCTCCAACTAGACTATGATAACGTGTAGCACGAAAAGGATTTTTTACATTTTTGAATAATTCCGAATCAATATGTTGAACCGGACTAGTTTTACCATGTCGTACACATCCTGCATTAGTAACTTTACCTCCAAATGCATCAATAATTCCTTGATGACCTAGACATACTCCCAAAATAGGAGTTGTTGGACCAACATCTTTGATTACCTCACTGCATATTCCAAAATATTTTTTATCCTCAGGAGTTCCAGGTCCGGGAGAAATTATTATTCCATCATAATCATTTTCTTTAATTTGTGAGACAGTAATTTTGTCATTTCTAAATACATCACATTCAACTCCCAATTCTCCAAGATATTGAGCTATATTGTAAACAAATGAATCATAATTATCAATAATCAAAAATTTCATTTTGATGCCTCCTTTAGTGCTTGAAGCATTGCACCTGCTTTGTGTTCAGTTTCTTTAAATTCGTTTTCTGCAACTGAATCTGAAACAATACCTGCCCCAGATTGCACAAATCCTTTATTATTTTCTATGAAAATACTTCGAATTGCAATTGCAAAATCACAACATCCATTATAAGAAAAATAGCCTACAGCTCCAGCATATGGGCCTCGCTTTTCAGCCTCCAGTTCATCAATTATCTGCATTGCTCGAACTTTTGGAGCACCTGAAACAGTTCCTGCAGGAAATACGGCTTGAAATGCATCAAACATGTCATTTTTGGAGTC
>DASCQR010000036.1:0-7636 GCA_036013185.1 Candidatus Nitrosopumilus sp.
AGTACTATTCTTAATCGTCGGAATGGATATCGAGAAGCATTTTCAAATTTTGATGTGAATAAAATTTCAAAATATAATCAAAACGATGTTAAAAAATTACTTAAAAATAAAAAAATTATTAGAAATAAACTTAAAATTAATTCTGCAATTAACAATGCCAAAAAATTCATAGAAATTCAAAAAAAATTTGGATCTTTTGATGCATATTTGTGGGAGTTTGTTAGTCAGAAACCAATTAAAAATAAATTTAAAAAATATTCTGATTTACCTGCATTTACAAAACTTTCTGAAATTTTAAGTGATGATCTGAAAAAGAATGGATTTACTTTTGTTGGACCTACAATTTGCTATGCATTTATGCAATCTATAGGAATGGTAAATGATCACACTGAAAATTGTTTTAAATATTTAAAATAACCAACATTAATTCTGCCTATAAAATTTTAGAAAGATCATAGATAAATTTAAGAAAACCATTAGGTATTAGTGACAAAACTAAATTCACCTGTTGGGAAATTAATTATAGAAGCTAAAGAAAAATTAGAAAAAAGAAATGCATCTCTAAAAAATTCTATATCTGATTTTAAAAAAGAACTTCCAAAGCATGATTCTTTTCCAACTTCTAAAGAAATGCTTTCTTCCTATATTGGAATATATCAGAATGAAATTAATGCAAATAGCAATATTTTGGAATTACTAAATGAAGCTGATCAACTTCTTAGGTGTGATATTGAGTATTAATTTATCTCTTTTTTAATTGAATTTTTTTTGTCACATCATCATATCTGTTCAATGGAACTATTTTCACTATGCTTGTTGATGCTATTCCTGTATCGATACAGAGTTTTTCTATATCGTGTGCATGTATGGCATCGATGATAATTATCCATTGATGTTCTAATACTGACATGTAAAATTCAACAATTTTGTTAATGTTATATTTTTTCATTTCTGTATCTAATTGTTCCTTAAGTTTGAGAAATGTTTCTTTGCTAGACTCATTATTCATTGGGCATGATTCAGGACTATGTGTGGCAAAAACTCCAAATAACATAATTGCATCCTTGTATACTCCTATTTAATCAATTTTGTAATTTATTTTTAGTAATAATTTGTGAATTAATTCTAAAATTTAATATTTCTAGTTATTATGATAAAAATTGGTTATCTGATGAGTGATAAATCATTTGCAACTTCGTTATCTTGTATGGATGGTAGGGTACAAATTCCTATGAATGATTGGATTAAGAAGAAATACGTTGTAGATTTTGTTGATACTATAACTGCCCCTGGAATTGATAAAGTGATTTTTGATGGTAATATTACATCTATTAAAAACAGTGTAATGATTTCTGTTTTGAATCATAAATCTTCTCATATTGTTGTTTCTGGTCATTTTGGATGTGCTGGAAACCCTGTTTCTAATGAAGAACATTATTCTCATATTAAAAAAAGTGTAGAAATTATTGATTCTTGGAATTTGAATGTAAATGTTGTTGGTGTTTGGATTGATGAAAATTTTACTCCTCATCTAATATAATTCGTTTTTTAATCTAACCATAAATCATACAGTGTTCACATTCACATATGTCTTGTTCTTTTGATTTTTTTAAACATTTTTTATGTTGTCCTGCTTGACATTGGACACAAACTTCTTCTAGATTTTCAACTTCTGTATATTTCTTAGATTGATCAAAACCAAATCCTCCATCTTGTGGACCTACCATGTAATTTCAATCACTATTCTAGTATTTTTAGTTCACTAATTTAGCTTCTTCTTGAAAATAATCATTTCTTTTTATTGAATTTTGAAATGATTTTAATGTTCAATTAAATTATTTTTTTTTAGTATTTTTGTTTCCTGTGTCCTTTTTTTCATCATCGACGTTATCCCACATATGCATAGTTCCTCTAATCATAAATGAACCTACTATGATTGCAACTAGTCCTCCTATTACAAAAATAAATAATTTCCCTATATCTTTGATACTGACCATGACGTTTCTTTAATATCATTATAGTTATAATTGTCTTAAAATTCAATTAGATTCAATAATGAGTATAATTTTTTTGTTTTATGAATAAAAAGCAACAAGTTGTTGCATGGATTGCAATAATTGGAGGAGGAATTGGATTCTTCTTTTTTTCTATAGAAATGGCTGAATTCATGCGTTGAATCCTTTAGGATGTGATTAATTTATGAGCAAATTTGCAATAACTGGAATAATTGGATTTATTCTAATTGGTATTTCTGTTTTAATTGCTTATTTTACATTTCCATCCTTGGATTATTTGTTGCCGGTTGGCAGTATTTTGATAATTATTGGTTTAATAACAATTGTGCAGTTAAAGATAGCCAATAAATTATGATTCATTGAAATATTGATATGAGTGGTTCTAAACGAAAAATAGATACTAGAAAACGGAAAGGACAAAAAGAAGCTGAGCAAAAACAACGAATTAGAAATTATAAAAAGAAACAACAGAATACAACAAAGAAAAAGAGACCAAAAAAGTATTGAAAATGATTCTATTACAATTCTTATTTTATGTCAATTCTTAAAATTAATTATATACAATTTTATTAAAAATAACGATGTCTATGATAACTTCTGAAATTAGGACTTTTTTAAATTCTCAAAAACTAGGTTATGTTGCAACTGTTTCATCTGATGGGAAACCCAATATTTCTCCTAAAGGAACAATAATTCCTTGGTCATCTGATCTTCTTGCATTTGCAAACATTCGTTCTCCAGACACAGTGAATAATTTACAAAGTAATCCTTTTGTGGAAATCAATGTCATTGATCCCTTATTGCGTAAGGGTTATCTCTTTACAGGTACTGCTAAAATAATTAAAGATACAATCTTGCATGATGAAATTCTTAATTACTATAGGGAAAATGGAATTCAAAGTCCTATAACGTCTATTGTACTAATCAATGTTTCATCAGTTTCAAAAGTAACTTCTCCTCTTTATGATTTGGGTAATACTGAAAAAGAAATGAAATTCAAATGGAAAAAATATTTTATTAATTTATGATCTTGATTTTATTTTTGTTCTGATTTAATTTTAATTAGTTCTTGTCTTGTTTTTTTATGGGATTCTCTTTCCTCTTCTAAAAGTCCCTGAATTTGTTCAAGTTCTTTCTGTGTATTACTTAGTTTTGATTTTAACGAACCTACAACAATGCTTGCTGCTTCAATAACTCCTGCATTGGCTTTTTCATTAGTTTTCTCTTTAATTGTATTTTTTTCTTTTTGTGTTTGTGCATTTGTATTTTGAACATTATATTTTTTTTGCAATTCTTGCTTTGCATTATATAATTTAGAATTTGCTTTATCTAGTTCTTTTCCTACTTCTATTTGCTGTTTTCTTATGTTGTGAACTGTTGTTTGACCTTTTATTATTTCATTTTTTATTTTACTGTGTTCTTTTATCATTTCATCTAGTTCTTCTTTTATTTTTTTAAATTCTTTTTCAGTATTGTTGAATTCATTAATTGATTTTGAATCTTTGATTTGTTTTGCATTTTTTATTTTTTCTCTTATTTCTCTGTGTTCTCTTTGGACCAGATCTAATTCCATTTTTTTTTGATTGAATTCTTTTTTTATCGACATAAGATTACTAACTGTGCTATCATATTCTTCTTTGACCGTTTGAATTTTTTCAGTAATCTTGGTAATTTCCACTTGTTTTAATCTAAATTCTGTTTGAAGTTTTTCTACTTCTGTCTCTAATTCTTCTTTTAAAACTGATTCATGTTTGCTCTTAATTTCTTTTTTTTTACTAAATAATCCCATTTTCTTATCACATATGTCCTAAATGATGAATATTTCTTTATTGCCGTTTGATTCTATTTCTTACAAATTTTAGATAAAACCCTATACTTCCAATTATTATGCCTCCAACCCATACAATTACGCTCAAACTTTTTGGAACTATTGCTTCTTGAGGGCCTATAATCAACATTAGTGCGCCTAAAATTATTAGTGCAAATCCTCCACTGTTTCTACTTTTATTGTGATCCCCATGAACCATTGTTACACATACTCTGCTAATGTTTTGGCAACTTGCTTTCTTCCAATATCTGTGATAAATGGTCCTATTTTTGGTCCTCTTGAAGTTCCCAAAATTATTTGATACAATATTTTAAAGAAATCTTTTGGTTGTACATCATTTCCTTTAGCAATTTGATATATTGTATTTTGAATATCTTCTGGTTCTTCTTCTTTTTGTAATTCTGTTATGAGTAATGATAATGCTTTTTTAGCGGTGATGTCTAATTCTATCTCTATTTTTTCTTGTTCATCAAATTCATCTGAATAATTTCCTGCTATTTCAATTAATTTCTCTATTTCTTGATTACCTTCTTCCTTAATTACACCATAATCAATTAATTTTTTCATCACTCGTTCATTTCTGTTTTCTTTGAAAATTTTTGTTAATTCAATTAACAATCTATAGTTTACATGAATATTGGATTGTTTTGGAGGATTAAGTAAATTCACATATTCATAAAGTCCTTTTAACTTGGTTAATTTTGCTTGGTTATCTATTTTGATTTTATCAAAATATGTGTCTTCGAGTTCATTATACTCATTCATTAAACCTGGAATATCGTCAAATCCTAATTCTCTGGCTCCTGTAATTCTCTTATACAATAACAGTAAAATTGATTTTGCATTTCCAAATTCTAGCCATTTTTGAGCAGTAATTACGTTTCCTAATGATTTTGAAATTTTCTTGCCTCCTTTATCTAAGAACATTTCATATTTTACATGATGTGGATGTGGAAATTCTAAAATTTCATCTGCGACCCAATCATTTACTTTTACTGAATCCATGATGTCCTTTCCATATGCTTCAAATCTAATGTCAAATGCAGACCATCGTGCTGCAAATTCCACTTTCCAGGCTAATTTTCCTAAATCTTTTGTAATATCTGCCTCTCCTTCATGACCACATCCTTTGATCATTTTTGAGCCAATTTCTGTATCATGACATTTGTATTTGACAATTTGTTTATCTGATAGATATTCTGTAGCTTCTGCTGTGTATAGTCGATTACATTCTTTGCAAACTGGAAAATATGGTAAATATTTTTGATATTTTTCTTGCCCAACTAATTCTGAAATTTTATCTCCAATTTTTGTACTGTTTTCTAATATTACATGTATTTGATTTTTTAGAAGTCCTTGATTATACGTATCTTTTGCTCTTCTAAATTCATATTTTATCCCAACTTTATCTAATCCATCTAAAAGAATACTGCTCATATGCATTCCGTAAGAGTCGTGACATCCATAAGGATCTGGAATTAATGAAACTGGTTTTCCTATGTGCTCTTCTAAACCAAATTCTTGCATACCTTCTGGAATTTTTCTTAACCCGTCTAGGTCATCTGAATACGCAATTAATTCTGATTTACATCCTAAATTTTCTAATGCAAGCTTAACTCCATATGCTCTAACTGCATCTCCTAAACTCCCTATGTGTGGTATTCCTGACGCTCCTAGTCCACTTTCCACGTTGATTGTTTCTTTCATGTCCAAATTTCTCCCAAGTTTTATTTCACGTTCAAGTAATTCTGATGCCAGCTTGTCTATCCAAGTTCCTTTTCCGATAATTTTTTCTTCCGACATCTCTTTTCACTAATTCAATATTTTAGACATGTATGGCCCATATAACGAATACCCTAATTTTTGATAATATTCCCTTGTACCGACTGCACTAATTACTAATATTTTCTTTGCATCGAATTCTTCTTTTGAGATTTTTTCAGCTTCATTCATCAATTTTTTCCCTAATCCTGAATGTTGAATTTCTTCTATTTCTTTCTCTCCTAATTTTAAAGATTTTCCATATACGTGAATTTCTCTGACTATACATGTGGTATCATTGATTTCATCTCTGTGTGCTTTAGTACTTGGTTTTCTTAATCTCAAAAATCCATAAATTGATTCGTCCTTGTCTTCATACGATAAGAAAATCTCTCTTCCTTCAGAAGAATCATAATCTATTCTTTTCAATTTAATATCTTGACTGTTTGCTTTTTTGTTTGTCAATCCAGCTTCCCTACATCTAATACATTTACACGATATTCCTTGCTTTGCAAGATTTTGGTGTACGATTTGTCTAAGGTTTCCTGATTTTGGTCCGGCAATGATTTCTTTTGGTGAAATTTCTCTTTGCACTCTCATTATTCTGACCCATTTTGGAATATTCTTTTTTGCTTCTGTTAGAACCTTTATCATTTCTTCGTTCGAGTATGGTGTGTATTTTCCTTCTTTGTATTCATCATACAACGGTGTATTTTCAATCACCAATGATGGGTAAATTTTTAACATATCTGGACGTAATTGTGAATCTGAAAATAATTTCTTAAAATCTGCAATATCTGCATCTGGTGTCATTGTAGGTAATCCTGGCATCATATGTGCAACAATTTTGTAACCTGCATCTTTAGAAATTTGGAATGAATCTATTACATCATTGTAATCATGTCCTCTGTTGGTAATTTTGTAAACTCTTTCTTGTAATGATTGAACTCCAATTTCTACTCTTGTTGCACCGTAACTTAGCATCAAATCAACATGCTCTTCTTTACAATAATCTGGTTTTGTTTCAATTGTAAATCCTACATTTCTTATTTCTGCATGCTCGTTATTTGATTTGGCTTCCTCTAAATCCTTTGAATTTATTCCATTTTGTGCATCATAACATGATTTAATAAAATTTCTTTGATATTCTTTTGGCATAAATAGGAATGTTCCACCTACAATAACAATCTCCATTTTTGATGGATCATGTCCAAACGCAATTAATTTTTCAATTTTTGACGTTATTTGCAATTTGGGGTCAAATTCATTTTGAATTGCATTTAGTGATGATGGTTCTTTTCCTGTATAGCTGTTTGGTGAATTAAATTCTATTCCTCCTGGACAATATGTGCATCTTCCATGTGGACATGCATATGGTTTTGGCATTAAAGCTATGACTGATACTCCTGATGCTGTTTTAGCTGGTTTTCTAATCAACACTTTCTTTAATTTATCAAAATCAGAATTACTAACCATTGATAAAATTTCATAGTTTCTTGGAATTCTTTCTAATGCATATTTTGTACAAATTTTAATAATTTCTTCTTTGACTTGTTTTTTAGTTGGTTCATTAATTGTTAAAAGATTCTTTGTGATTTCAGTACATGCTTTGGAGAATTCTGGATCTAGTTTATTCATAATTATTAATGAAATATCTCTGTTAAAATTTATTCTGATTTTTGTTCTACTGTTTTATTTGATTCATTATTGTCATTTTTCTGTTCTTTTCTATACTCCATTTTCAACCAAATTGGTGTGATGATTGTTGTTACTGCTACCATGATTACTATTGTTGAGTATACTTCTGATGTGAGAATCCCTGCTGTAACCCCCACACCTGCAACAATTAATCCTACTTCTCCTCTTGAAATCATACCAATACCTACTCTCATTCCTTGTGCCTTACTTTTCAAAAAGAACATTGCAGGTAATCCACAACCACCCAATTTTGTTACAACTGCAATTATGATTACCACAGCACTTATCATCAAAATCTCAAAATTAACTGCTCTCAAGTCTACTTGTGCTCCAA
>DASCQR010000037.1:0-16253 GCA_036013185.1 Candidatus Nitrosopumilus sp.
AGCAGCAGCAGAAGCCGCAGCAGCTGAGAAAGCAGCAGCTAAGGCAGCAGCAGCAGAAGCCGCAGCAGCTGAGAAAGCAGCAGCTGAAGCCGCAGCAGCAGCAGGTCCAGAAACACATATCGTTGAAACTGCAATGGGAAGTGGTGCACCAGGATGTGAAACATCTAATGCATGTTACTTACCACAAGACATCACCATCAATACTGGAGACACAGTAAAGTGGGATAACGTAGACACAGCAGCACATACTGTAACAGGTGGTAGTCCAGCAAATGGTCCATCTGGAGTATTTGACAGTAGTCTACTAATGGCAGGCATGCCTTATTCATTTACATTTGATGAAGCAGGCGAATACGATTACTTCTGTATGGTCCATCCTTGGATGGTTGGCAGTGTTACTGTAAACTAACCAAAAATTTCCTTTTTTCTATTTTATTTTATTTTTTCTTATAGCTCGATTGTATGCAACACCAAATCGATGAGTTTCATCTCTAGCATGCTGTAAAATCTGTAATGATTTTTTATTTTTTGGAATTACAATAGGGTTTCTAGTTTTTGGAAGATATACTTCTTCATTTTCTTTTGCTAAAGAAACACAAGGTAATTTTAATCCAAGAGCCTCTAAAGATTTAAGAGCTGCATTTAATTGTCCTTTTCCACCATCAATTAAAATTAAATCAGGTAATTCAGAATTCTCTTCCAATAACCGATAGTACCGTCTTTTAATAATTTCACCAATCATTGCAAAATCATCTCTTCCTTTGATAGTTTTGATTTTAAATTTTCGATATCCAGATTTGTTTGGAATCCCACCTACAAAGCTAGACATTGAACCAACTGCAAATTCTACACCATGATTAGAGATATCAAAGCATTCGATTGTGTTTGGCAGTGTGGGTAAATGAAGAATTTCTTGTAATTCAACTAATGCAGGATTTGCACCTTTTGAATGAATTAATTGAATGTTTTTTAAAATTAAATTCATTATATCGTTTTTCTTACCTCTGGTAGGAGTCATTATTTTTACATTGAATCCAGATTGTTTAGATAACATAGATTCTAATAATTTTTGATTTTCAGGTACTTCACTAACAACAATAAATTTAGGAATTTCATGTGTGGAATAATACTGATAAAGGAAATTTGAAAAAGAATTATCACCAACTAAATCAAAAAAGAATTTGTCACTATCCCTGATCACACCATTAATCATTCGAAAATTCATAATTGTTGCAGTTTGTTCGTGAATTCCAATACCAAAATATTCTTCATCAGAATTTTCCACATATTCCATTTTTTGTTTAGTTTGAAGACTACCTAGTCTGATCAAAGTATCACGAATATCTTTTGCACGCTCAAATTGTTGAGATTGAGCTGCCTGATGCATTTCATCTTCTAATTTTTTTGTAAAAATTTTAGTATCATTTTTGCCCTTAAGAACGTCTTCTAATTTTTTTACATGTTCAGGATATTTTTCTTGAGCATCCTTAAATTCACAAGGGGCCTCACAATTACCTAGATGATATTCAAGACATACTTTTTTTGGAAGGGTTTTACAAATTCTTATTTGAAAAGATTTTCTTAAGGTTCCAATAGTAAGTAATTTAGAACTGCCTTGAGTAAAAGGACCATAAAATTTTCCTTTACCTAAGAATTTTCCATCTCTCGTTCGTCGAGCAACTAGTAATCGAGGATATTTTTCATCAGATAATCGCAAATAGGTATATCGTTGTTGATCCTTTAATTCAATATTAAATCGTGGACGATATTTTTTAATCATATTAGATTCTAAAAGAAAAGCTTCACTTTCATTATCAGTTAAAACAAATTCAATATCAAAAATATTTTCAACTAGTTTTTGAGTTTTATAGTTTTGATTTTTATTAAAATATGAACGAACACGATTTTTCAGATTTTTTGCTTTTCCAATATAAATAATTTTTTTATCAGAATCTTTCATTAAATAAATTCCAGGATTTTTGGGAATAGTAATTTTAGAAATATCAATCATTGTTTTTCAGCAATTTTTTTAGATATTTTCCAGTGTAGCTTCCAGGAGACTTAGAAACATGTAAAGGAGTTCCTGTAGAAACAATTCTACCCCCTTCATCACCACCTTCAGGACCTAGATCAATTAACCAATCTGAATTTTTTATAATATCCATATTATGTTCAATTACTACAACAGTATTTCCTAGATTCACTAGTCTGTTTAAAACATCCAGTAATTTTTGGACATCTGCAAAATGAAGTCCAGTTGTAGGCTCATCTAGAATATAGAGAGTCTTACCGGTTCCACGTTTTGATAATTCTGAAGCAAGCTTTACTCGCTGTGCTTCGCCACCAGATAAAGTAGTAGAAGATTGTCCAAGTTTGATGTAACCCAAACCAACATCATTTACAGTTTGTAGTTTTCTTTGGATAGATGGAACATTTTCAAAGAAATTTAATGCTTCAAAAACAGTCATTCCCAAGATATCAGAAATATTTTTTCCTTTATATAAAACAGATAATGTTTCAGAATTGTATCTTTTTCCTTTACATTCATCACATTTCACATATACATCAGATAAAAATTGCATTTCAATTTGTTTAACACCATCACCTTCACAAGCAAAACACCTACCATCAGCAACATTAAATGAAAATTGTCCAGGACTATAACCACGTTCTTTAGATAAAGGAGTATTAGAATACAATTCTCTAATAGGAGTAAACGCACCAATGTAAGTTGCAGGATTTGAACGAGGAGTTCTGCCTATTGGGGATTGATCAATTGCAATTACTTTGTCAATATTATCTAAACCAGATATTTCTTTATGATCACCGGATCTGATATTTGATTTAGAAAAATGATTCTCTAATGTTTTAAGTAAAATATCATTAATCAATGTAGATTTACCAGAACCTGAAACGCCAGTTACAGATACAAATAGTCCTAAAGGGATTTCTACATCAATATTTTTTAAATTATTTTCGGAAGCTTCTTTAATAATCAAAGAACCTGCAGGTTTACGAATTTTATTTTTTAATATTATTAATGAATCATCTTTTAGATAGGTTCCTGTTACAGATTTATTTCCTTGAAGAATTTTTTTTATTGTTCCTTCAAAAACCACATTTCCACCATTGATTCCAGCACCAAGACCCAAGTCAATAATCCAATCTGAATTTCGTATCACTTCCTCGTCATGCTCTACTACAAGAATAGTATTTCCTAGATTTCGTAGCTTTGTTAGCGTTTTAATCAATCTAGCATTATCACGTTGATGTAAACCAATTGTAGGTTCATCAAGCACATACAAAACACCAGTAAGATTTGAACCAATTTGAGTAGCCAATCTTATTCTTTGTGATTCACCTCCCGATAATGTAGAACTAAGTCGATTTAATGTAAGGTAATTTAATCCTACATTCATTAAAAATTCTAATCTTTCTTTAATTTCTTTTAAAATATCTTTTGCAATATGTTTTTCAGTATCATTTAATTTCAAAGTAGAAAAAAAATCAAAACAATTTGTAATAGATAAATCACAAACATCCATTATACCTAAATCATTAATCGTTACAGATAATGATTCAGGTTTTAATTTTTTTCCGTTACATGATTTACAAGGGGTATCACGCATAAACTGTTTTAACCATTCACGTTTAGATTCAGAATCAGTTTCTACAAAAACACGTTGTAAATTTGAAAGAACCCCTTCAAATGCATTTGTATATTTCCATGATGAATCACCAGATTTAGATTCGTATTTAAAATCAATTAGATCAGAAGTGCCATGTAAAATTATATCGAGATGTTTTGGTTTAATTTTTTGAATGGGAGTCATCAAATCAAATCCAAATTTTTCACCAACAGTTTTCAAAGCTTGTTTTCTAAATGCTGAAAATCGCCCACTCCATGGAACTATAGCTCCATCTAAAATTGATTTAGACTTGTCAGGAATAACTAATGCAGCATCAAATTCCATTTTAACACCTAATCCATTACATGTTTTACATAATCCAAAAGGAGAATTAAAAGAAAAATTTCGAGGTTCTAATTCACCAATTGTTAAACCACAATGAGGGCATGCATTATTTTGAGAAAAAATTGTTTCAGATTTTTCAGATGAAATCATCACATCCCCCTTTGAGGCTTTAATTGCAGTTTGAATACCCTCAAAAATCCTTGATCTTTCAGATTTGCTAGTAGAAATTCTATCAACTACAATTTCAATATTATGCCATTTTTGTCGATCTAAAGGAGAGATTCCATCATCTAGGCTCAAAATTTCGCCATTTAGACGAATTCTTGAATAACCATCTTTTTTTATTTGTTCAAAGAGTTTTTCGTATGTTCCTTTTTTTCTTTGAATGATAGGAGATAAAATCAATATATCTTGTCCCAAAAAATCTTTGAGAATTGAATCACAGATTCGTTCAACGGATTGGGTAGAAATTTTTCTTTTACAATTTACACAGTGGGGAATACCAATTCTAGCAAACAACAAACGCATGTAATCATAAATTTCAGTGGTTGTGCCAACAGTTGAACGAGGGTTTTTACTAGTAGTTTTTTGTTGAATTGCAATAGCAGGCGACAATCCCTCAATAGAATCAACATCAGGTTTATCCATCATTTCTAAAAATTGGCGAGCATAAGCAGATAATGATTCTACATATCGTCTTTGTCCTTCAGCATAAATTGTATCAAATGCCAATGTAGATTTTCCTGAACCAGACAAACCACTAATGATTACTAATTTATTTTTTGGAATATCCACATCTATATTTTTTAAATTATGATGACGTGCCCCTCGAATTTTTAGTTTATTATCTATCATTTTTAAATTCAATCTCCTTTTCTAATCTTTTTATTCTATCTCTACATGCAATTGCTTGTTCAAAATCTAAATCTTCAGAAAACTTTTTCATTTGTGCATCTAAATCAATTACATCATTTCGAAGATCATGTATTGATTTTAATTTTGATTCATCTAATTCAATTTCTTGTTCAGGTACAGATTTCATAATTGTTTTAGGAGTAATTCCATGTTTTTTATTATACAAAATTTGTTTTTTTCTACGACGATTTGTTTCATTTAATGTATTTTTCATAGATTGAGTATGAGTATCAGCATACATTATCACAGTACCAGAAGAATTTCGTGCAGCCCTACCACAGGTTTGAATCAAGCTAGTAAAATTTCTCAAAAAACCTTCTTTATCAGCATCCAAAATAGCAACTAAAGAAACCTCAGGAATATCCAATCCTTCCCTTAGAAGATTAATTCCAACTAGTACATCAAATTCACCTAATCTCAATTGTCGAATAATTTCAGTTCTTTGAAGACCATCAATTTCTGAATGCATATATCTGACTTTCACATCTTTTTTTGAAAGATATTCAGCTAAATCTTCAGCCATTCTTTTGGTCAAAGTAGTGACTAAAACACGCTCAGAATTCTTAGATCTTTGATTAATTTCATCAATTAAATCATCCATTTGATCTTTAGTTGTTCTGATTTCAATTTGAGGATCGAGTAAACCTGTAGGGCGTACTAGTTGTTCAACTATTTTTTCAGAAATTTTTTTTTCGTAATCAGAAGGTGTTGCCGAAACAAAAATTGTATTTTCTATATACTTTTCAAATTCTTCAAATTTTAAAGGTCTATTATCATATGCACTAGGCAATCTAAATCCGTATGTTACAAGTTTATCTTTTCTAGAATAATCACCTTTGTACATCCCATGTAATTGAGGCAATGTTACATGAGATTCATCAATAACTAAAAGATAGTCATCGCCAAAAAAATCCATTAAACAAAATGCTTTATCGCCTTTATTACGTCCATCAAAATGTCTAGAATAATTTTCTATTCCAGAACAATATCCCAATTCTTCAATCATTTCTAAATCATAATTAGTTCTCATTTCAAGTCTTTGTTTTTCTAACTCATTTAATGTAGGCAAATGATGTTTTAATTCATCTCGAATCGATTTGACTGCTCGTTTTGTAACATCTTTAGCAATAAGATAGTGTTTTGCAGGAAAAATTATCATTTGATTAATTTTCTTTTTTTCTTTTAACGACACATGATCAAGTACAGAAATTTTTTCAATTTTATCACCAAACATAGAAACTCGGATTAAATCTTCAGAATATGCAGGAGTTATATCAATAGTGTCACCTTTTACTCTAAAATTTCCAGGAGCAACATCTAGATCATTTCTCTCATATCTTGCATCAACTAATTTTCGAATTAAATCAGTACGTTTGATCTTTTCACCAGTACTTATAGGAATCGATGAATCCTTCCATTCTTGTGGATTTCCAAGAGAGTAGATGCATGATACAGTAGATACAATGATTGTTGGTTCTCCAGATAGTAGCATTGCAGTAGCTTCAAGTCGCATTTTTTCAATTTTTTCATTAATTTGAGTATCTTTTTCAATATAGGTGTCGGTTTGAGGCAAATAGCTTTCTGGTTGATAATAGTCATAATATGAAACAAAATAGCCAACGTTGTTTTTTGGAAAGAATTGTTTTAATTCTGCATAAAGTTGTGCAGCTAGAGTTTTGTTGTGAGATATCACGAGTGTATTTTTACCAGTTTTGGCAATTACGTTAGCAACTGAAAAAGTTTTTCCGCTACCAGTGACACCAAGTAAAGTTTGTACAGATTTTTTTTCTACACCCTCAACTAAAGCATCAATAGCTTGAGGTTGATCACCTGTAGGACCATAATCAGATACCAAGTCAAATTTTGAAATTTGTTGCAATAGTTTCAATCACCAAAAACTGAATTTAAAGCAATGGTGATATCAGGATAAAAAAGTCCAACACAAAAGGAAATACAAATCACCATTTCGGTTCATCAATCATTCGCAATCCACCATCAATTTCTTCAAAACCCATTACCTTTAGAGTTGTTTTTGCACTAGGAGAATTTTTTTTAAGGATTTTTTGAGCCAAAATCATCCTTTCATTAGAGTTCATATGTTGGCCAATCTTGTATTTTCCATGAAGTGATTGAGGGATTACTTTAATGATACTCACAGCGTTTAAAACATGCATTTCAGAGTTCACAGGGTCATAGAATCCCTCCGGTTGGTATTTCTCCATCAAACCATTGAGAGCTAGAGTCTTTTCTTCTCTATCAGAAATAAAAATTGCATCACCTTTTATCACTATACTAATGTATAATGTATCAGCTAATCCAGCATTATGAGGATCTTCAAAATAAGATGGTAGAAATTCCAATTCCCTGTCTGCTTCAAAACCAACTTTATTGTTTTTAGAAATATTATCTAATTTTTCGCCCTTTACATGAGAATGCATATAGATTGCATCATTTAGAAAAACAAAATTCATAGGAATAATTTGAGGATAACCATTCACATCAATACTAGAAATCCTTCCAACATGTTCTTCATTAAGAAATTGTTTAATTTTTTCGTGAGATTTAATTTCAAGAATTCCAACAAGTTGCATAAATTACTTTTTTAAAATAATGTTATAAATGAAGATCAAATTCCAAGAAAAAATACCTAAAATACAAGAAAGATGGAGAATCTTCATGGATGATCCATATCTAAATGATTTGAGAGGCGAATTCAACATCTACTCAAATCAATTAAAAAAATTGAAAAAGAAATTTCTTAAAACAAATTCAATAGAAGAACAATCAAAAATAATCAAACAAATAGATACCACAGCAAAAAAGATGGAAAAAAATCAAAAACAATCAGTGAAAGTAACAAAATCTAGACTAAAAGAAAGAAAGAAAAAATCAAAAAAATAGAATTTATTCAGCATCTAATTCTTTTGCTAATTCCTTAATCTGCAATATCCTACACCCTAATTCAGTACATTCAGCCTTCACTTCATTACTCATACTAAATAATTACAAGAATTATCAAAAATACTAAACATTAGAAAAATTGACTTTTTTGATTCAAACTTTTCATTAATGTAAATTGCTAAATTTAACACTAATTTGATTAAAAATAATGATCCCAAATGAAGAAACAGAAGAAGCCACAAAGGAAGTAATTAAATTATTAGAAGAATGGGGGGCACAATCCAAATTTATTTGGTTTAGAGAATTACACAGAATTACAGATGTCGATAAAGGATTACTTCGTAATATTCTCAATGAATTAAAAAAATCCAGAGAAATTAAAGAAATGCATGGGACAAATAATAGAATATTTTTTTGTCTACGAAGATATTACATAAAATGTAGAGATGTAGAGTTTAGATTCAAAGGAAAAGAAATTATGCTAAGAGATGGTAGTAAAACAAAAATCATACAAGGTTCAACAAATGCCACAGAAAGAACAAGAAAACGATTACTCAAACAACAAACTAAAAGAAAATTGAAACAATCATCAAAAAAGAAAAATCAACATAATTCACGAAATCGTTAAAAATTCTCAGATTGTCTTCGTATTAATTTGGATTCAGCACGTTTTATTTTTTCAGATTCTGCAACATCTTCAGTCATATCATATAGATGATGTAATTTCATATCAGGAAATAATTCATCATTTTTTTCATCATTCAAATCTATTTCAATATTTGATAAGATTTCTAAATTTTCATCTAAAATTTCAAGACACTTTTTTACAGTATCATGTAAATCATCATTCATAATTCCACACGTAAAAATTCTATAATAAATAATGTTATAATAGTTTAGGGTTAACCAAATTTCTGTTTGTTTTTTTCACGTAATGCGGGCATTACATGGCTCGCAAATTTATCAATTGAACCAAAGTAATTCTTACCCCAGAATCGAATAACAAAGTGATTTACACCAGCATCCATAAATCTTTCAAAGACAGGAATGATATCTTCAGGAGTACCAACTGCAGTAGATGATCTTGCAATAGCATCTGGAATTTTTGTTGCAGCCTCTCGCATTTTAACAATCCAACTTTGATCAGACATGGAATATTCTGTGAAGTATTTTACGAAATCAAATCCTTCAATTTCTTTTAATCCATGAACTCTCAAAATTTCAGGTTTAAACAAACTAACTTTAACAGCTTCTTTCATTTTTGCCCATGAAGCTTCTGCATCTTCAGAAAAGTATACATCAATATCCAATGCCATTTCGAAATTATCTTTGTCTTCTTGACTTCTTCCATGTTTATCCATAGCAACTTCAATTTGTTTACGATGATCTTCAAATAATTCAGGAGTATAACCGATTGGTAACCAACCTTCACCAAGTTTTCCTGTTAACTCTAAAGTACGCTTACCACCAGATGCCATGTAAGTTGGAGGATGTGGCTTTCTTATTGGAGCAGCTTGTAAACAGGCTTTTTCTAATTTGTAATATTTGCCTTCATAATCTACAGTGTTATCAGGATCTGAATGGTATAATGTTTTAATGACTTCAATTTGTTCTGCCCATTTAGAAACAGGTTTTTCAAATGGTATACAAAATTCTTTAAGATTTTGTGCCTCTCCAGCACCAATACCAAGAATTGCTCGACCTTTAGAAACCCTATCAAGTGTAATTGCAGCTAATGCAATATTCGATGGATGTCTTCTAATTGCATCAGTGACACAAGTTCCTAATTCAACATTTTGTGTTACAGAAGCAATTGCAGATAACATAACCCATGGATCTAAAACAGTTGCATTTTTCCATTGTGGGACATTTGTATGGTCCATATAGAAAATTGAATCATAACCAGTTCTATCAGCAAGTTGACAAGCAGTAAGTATCTGATCTTCAGTATATCCGGCTCTAGCAACATTTAGTCCATTTTGAATACCAAATTTGAGATTTTTATGTGCCAATTGAGATCATTCTAAATCATTATAATAAAAAGTTTGGTGAAGCTGCCAATTTCGTAGTAGTAAATAAAAGAAAAAGAGGTAAAAATTAAATTTTTACAGGTTACCTGCTTTGATATCATTAAGACATTTTACGACATCGTCTTTAGAGATAGGAATTGGATTTGGATCCAAATGACCTCTATCTGTCATGACAGTATCAGCAGCTTCAGAAACATCAGCTTTGAGTTCTAATTTATCAAAGCCAAGTTTATCCATTGCTTCTTTGAATCTATCATAGAAGATTGATTTGTTATGCTTATGTGCAACTGTAGTACAAGATGACAAGGAGTAACCGTGTGGTACACCTTCATTTGAGAAGACGTAAGACAATGCATGTCCTAATGTTGTAGAGCAATTTCCGAATCCCATTCCAGATAACATTGAACCGTATGGATAGTTTTCTGGTTTATCATTCATGATTGCATCATAAAGAATCTCAAATGCTTGTTTACATAATGTTCTAGTCAAGTCATTACCGAGTTTGCTATCATAGCCTTCAGTAGCTTGAGCACATGCATCACAGACAGAACTTTTGATGACTTGTTCTGGAGTTCCATCCATAAAATATGAATCGACTACAGCCATATCAGCTAAGAATCTGTCTTCACGTAACAATTTCTTTTTTCCATCAAATTTTAGAACACAGTATGTTGTCATTTCAGCTCCAGTTCCAAAGGTTGTTGGAATTAGAATTTTTTCTTTATTCATTTCTGGTGCAGCGTATTTTACTACATCCATAGAACTACCACCACCCAGTCCGATTAGAACTGAGGGATTTTTGTCTTTGAATTTAGAAATGACAGTAGTGACATCATCAATTGATGGTTCAGGTTTTACTTGGTCATATAACATATAATCCTGAATCCCCATTCGTGCTAACCATTTATCAGACAATGCTGGTGGGACGGTTGTAACAACTAGAGCATTTTTTGGATATTCTGTTTCACCAAGTGCGTTTTCTCCAAAATTAATAACTTTTGGAATGCGTACTGTATGCATAAAACAACATCATTGGTTTGTTTATTATATCTTACAGTGATGTAGATTGTATGATCATTCAGAATTTTGAAGAATTATCAATTACAGATAAAAAAAGAGATTGTTTAGATATTTTAGAATCAGGTCTCCAAGCAGCAAATCCTCAAAACATATTACCAAAGTATGTTACACCAAATGAAATTAAAATTGATGGGAAAAAAATCAATCTTTCAAAATACGCCAATATTTACTCAGTAGCCTTTGGAAAAGCAGGGGATTCAATGACTAGATCATTAAATTCAATCATTTCAATCAAAAGTGGGATAATTGTGATTCCGAAAGGATCAAAAGCAAAAATCAAAGGTAAAAAATTTCAAATTTTTAATTCAAGTCACCCCAAACCGGACAAAACAAGTGTAAAGGCAGCAAAAGAAGTTATGAAATTTGTTGAAAATAAAAAAAATAATGAATTAATTATTTTTCTTGTTTCAGGTGGAGGATCATCATTATTGACAATGCCAGATGGAATTACATTAAATGATAAAATTCACGTTACAGAGTTGTTATTAAAATCAGGAGCAACAATTCAAGAATTCAATTGTATTAGAAAACATCTATCAAAAATCAAAGGAGGTAAACTAGTGGAGAATATGAATTGTGATGGAATAAGTTTGATTATGTCAGATGTTGAAAATGATGATCCATCATCAATTGCTTCAGGTACAACATACATGGATAATACAACATATCAAGATGCAATGGACATAATAGAGAAATATAGATTAAAAAGAAAAATTCCTATCGAAGTATTGCAAGTATTAGGAAACAGATTACATGATCAAAAATCTGAAACTCCAAAGCATGCAAAAATTGAAAATTATATAATTGCAAATAACAATAATTGTTTGGAATCAATGGAAAAAACAGCAAAAACAAAAGGATACAAAGTAATGAAGATGCAGAATTTTGGAGATATTAAGGAAGTTGTTAAAAAAATTTTAGAAAATATTTCAGAACAACAAAAAACATGTTTAATTTTTGGTGGAGAACCCACAGTCAAAGTATTAGGAAAAGGACAAGGAGGAAGAAATCAAGAACTAGTATTAAGAATCTTAAAAAATACTCAAAAATTTAAAAAAATAACAATTGCATCAATGGGAACTGATGGAATAGATGGAAATTCAAATTTTGCGGGTGCCATAATAGAAAATATCAAAATTGATTTGAATATCATGAAAGAATTTTTAAAAAATAGCGATTCGGCAAGATTTTTTCAAAAACAAAAGGGGAATATTAAAACGGACTATACACACATGAATTTAATGGATATAGGCATAATTTTGAGGTAAATCTTCAACGTAGTTTTTCATAAAATTCAACAGGGTGATCAAATTGACGATTATGATCAACTTCCAACCAAAATTTTTCTTCATCAATTTCCTTGCCTTCAGAAATCCAGGTATTTAGAATTTTTTGCATAAACATTTGCGTAGTATTATCTATTTGAGGCCGGACTCCAGTTTCATTTTCAATTCTATCTCGTTCTTCTTTAAATTTTGTAAGTAATCCTTTGAGATGTTTTCCATTAATTTTTGCAGCCTTTTCTCTTTTTGCAATTTCCAGATCCTTTTTAAAATTAGATAAAAACCCCATGTTTGTTTTACAAAGTTTTTTTTAAAAAGATTTTCCTTATGAGTGTATTTAGATTAATTTTAAAAAAAATCAGATCATTCAACTAATCTAATATCCTCTTTGACAGTATTCAAAACAAGATGAGTAAGGGTATTTTCAACATTGGATATTGCAGATATTTTTTTTATGAAATTACTTAAAAATTCACGTGTTTTGAATTTTGCAATAATCATCATATCAGCATCTCCAGTCACATCATAAACTGCAATCACACTTTCATGTTTTGCAATTTCATTTTCAATATCAAGCATTTTGCCTTTGTTAGTTTTAATTTCTATTATAGCTGTAATATCATAACCAAGTAATTCATGATTAAGACGAACAGAATATCCTTGAATAATTTTTTCCTCTTCTAATTTTTTTATTCTTGATAAAATTGTTACAGTTGATACACCCAATCTGTGAGATAATTGCCTTGCAGATTGTCTACCATCAACTGAAAGATGTTTAAGAATTTCAATATCTTTATTATCCATGATTAACAAATTTTAATGCTAAACATATATTTAAAAATATTGAAGATTCTCAAATGAATTTCATTAAAATGTTAAAAATTATAACAATAATTTAAGAAAAAATCATTATAAGTTAAATATGTTAAAATCTATTTTAGATATAATGGAGTTAATTTAATTGTCTACAGCATATGTTCTAATCAATTGTGATCTTGGTTCTGAAGAAAAAGTAATTTCAGAACTTAAATCAATTGAAGGGGTAGTTGAAGTGCATGGAACATTTGGGGCATATGATATTCTAGCAAAAGTTGAAGCAGGATTAGTTGAAAAATTACGAGAAACAATTACCTGGAAAATCAGAAAAATTGAAAAGATTCGTTCCACTCTTACATTAATGGGAATTCAAGGTCAAGGTTAAATCACAAGAAATTTGAAACATTAAATTTGACTAAAAACACAGATGGTTGTAAATTAGTATGTACTTAAATTAAACAAATTTAAAGTATTTTTGTAATATAATTTAAATTCGATTTCAACAAATTATGTTATGAGCTATTGTGTCAAATGCTTTGAATCGGCAGATGTGTGTTTCTGTGAATTAGAGAAAGTGATTCTTAGTGAATACGTAGATGGAATGAGAGAATGCTCTGAACTGAAATGTTATTGTAAGAAACACATTCCCAAAAGGTGATTTTTTGGATACCAATCCAAAATTCACCATTTGTACGTTTTGTAAAATGCTATTTGAAAAGTGTGATTGTAAATGCAGTTATTGCGACCAAAGAGATTCATGCTAATGCGGTTTATTCAATTCTATTACTGGTGGATGAATTTCAATAATAAGATCAACCTTTTATTTTATAATCACTAAATGTAGTTTGAAGCCAACACAGTACCCCATTGTCATGAATTCCCCATCGAGTTACTGGTGTAAGCCTACCTGCTACATTACGTAAAGGGTGTGAACAGTTGGCTTTGATTTTCATTATGTTTAAAATTTAAAAAAACATCGAATAAATTTTTATTTTTAGTCACAGTTGATTTTAATATCTTATTACCAATAATTATTATTGAAAACTTCAGGTAGATAATTAAAGTGAAATGTTACTCCAGAGTAATTTCAACTCAAATTATCTATCTTATAACGATAAAAATACAACAGTAAATACCCAGTAAATTATTTTGTGATTGTCATATGAGTAAAATTTCTGGATTATACTAAAAAAATATTTAAAAAATTTAAAAATAATAAACATAAGATAAGAAAAAAATAGGAGGATTTGAAATATCATAATCACATATTCATTGTAGATGGTTTTCCAAATTCAAGAATGCAAAGAAAGTAAATGTGATTGTAAAGACCATGAAAAACCAAATTTTAGGCGTGGGAATAGGAGAAAATAATTGCTAGAAAAGCAATTTAATCCAAATTTTATGTATAATGGAATAGTTCATTTTTACATAGATAAAAAAGGATATTCGAAAAAAAAAGCAAATGATATTGCACAAGCAATTGTCAAAAGAGAGATAGAAAAAAGAATTTGCAAAAATGAATCATGTAAACATTTTTCACATGATCATATCAGAAATGGAGAGATCTGTTTAATTGCAAATTGTAGATGTAGAGAATTTACTAAAATCTAAACTAAAATTCATGTGAAATTAGAGAAAAATAAACAAGCATAACATTATTGAAATTTAGATGACGTGAATAATTCAATATTTATTTAATCAAATATAGTATGAATACTATATGCCAAAAAATAGAAACTATACAAATCTCACAGTAGATCGAATAAGATCTGAAAAAAACAGAGAAAATTTTAAAAAACTCAAAATTGATCAATCATTTAATACATGGACGTTAGACCTGCAAGAAGCAGCCATTGTTAAATTAAAATATCTAAAACAAAATTATCCAGACTATGCATTTGCAAAATTAGGTCAAGAAGGATTTGCATTTATGGACAAATCAAAAGATGAAATATTTAGAATTCATTTTGAAGGAGCACGGGTTATCTGTTCTAAACACGGAAAAGAACAATGTGATCATAAAACTTTTGCAGCATTCCACCCACAATTTTCAGGAGGAAGAAAATGATCATAACAAGCCACATTCGTAATTTTGGTGTAATTTCTTAAGTAAAATCATCTAAAGAATTTTTTAGCAAAGGTTGAGCATTTATGCCCATTTTATTCAAATGTGCTGCAAATTCATCAACAAAACCATGTATAGTGTAAACTTGTTCTGCACCAGACTTAACTACCATCTCTACAAGTTCATTAAAATCACAATGATCACTCATTGTTACAGAATAATCAGCACGTCGACCAAAAGAAAATTTCTTTGATTGAGCCCATCCACTGAAACCAATTGTTACAGCACCATATTTTGATTTCATTTCTTGAAGAAATTTATTTTTTGCAGATAGTACAGGTGCAATCATAATCCATGGTCTTTTTTCTAATAAACCATCATTTTGAGCTTCAGAATGACCCATACAATTTTTTAAAGGAATTCCAAATTTTTGATGAAGGGAATTCATTTCTTTGATAGAATCATGAAGATAAAGAGGGCCCCAATGACCAAACATTTGTGTTAAAGTTTGAGCTTTTCCAAGCTGATAACCCATCAAAATTACAGGTATTCCTTTAGCATAAAGATCACTAATTAATTGATTGACCTGATTTTGAATTTCATCCATTTGAGGAAATGTGAATTCAGGCAAACCAAAAGTACATTCAGTGATCAATATTTTACATTTAGGGATTTTTGCAGCTTTTAAAAATCCCCTATCACGAGTACATATATCGCCAGTATAGAAAATATCATCAAATAAAAGTCCCTTAGAACCTAATACATGGCCGCTATCAATTAATGAAAAACCATCAATAGATTCAACATGATTCTCCATTGTAAAGCCACGAATTCCAGAAATTTCATTTGTTTCGATTGACGATAGGATCATACCACCATTTTTTGATGGTAAATGATCAGTATGAGCATGAGAAACAAAATTGATCCCATTTACATCAGTTTTTTTTGGATCCAAGAAAACATGTTTATCATTAACTTCACACAGGATTCCATTTTTCGTCATCCTGACTTTACTAGGCAATAAAAACAAAAAATAATAGATTTGATATAAATGGCAGGATTAACTTACTATTGACTAGTTGCTAAATCTCGGAATTCTAATATCAGGACGTGGGAGCAATATGGAGTCCATTTTAAAATCAATTAAAACAAAAAAAATTCCAATCCATCCAGCAGTAGTTATTTCAAA
>DASCQR010000038.1:0-1663 GCA_036013185.1 Candidatus Nitrosopumilus sp.
GATGATGTTTCTTTTCAATTATCTGATAATAAATTAGAAAAAATTAGTGATGACTTGATTGCTGATGCAATAAATGATGCAACTCAAAAAGCAGAAAAAGCACTTGTTCCATTAAAACAAAAAATTGTTGGAGTAAAATCTGTAGTAATTCATGATGATGTAGTTCCTTACTATGATAGTCCAATGCGAGCATCCTTTGATGGATTTGCAGAATCATCCATGAAATCTTCTCCAATAATGTCTGGTAATGAAGAAATTTCTACAAATGTTAGTGTTGTATTTTACATTTCACAAGAATAATTATTCTACAAAAATTATTTTATTAATTTTCTTTTTAACGCTGTTCCACAATTTGAGCATTCTTTTCCCCCTTTGAAACTAGTTTTACATCCTGGACAATAATGAATCCATTTTCCAACATCTTTGATTCCTTTTGTCATTATTGGTGCAATATCTAATCCCATATTTTTAGCGACATTAGAAATTGCAAAATCATCTGTAATGATTTGACCTTTTGTTTCTAATCCTAATGCAATAATTGAAACGTCTTGTTTTGATAATTGTGGAAAATCTCCTGTTTCTTTTGCTGCTTTAATTGCAGCCTGAGTTGATTGTTTGTCAGGCTCTCTAATTTTTAATCTATTAGTTTCAATTAGAGTCCCTAACACATCTTGACTTTTTTTGATATGTTGAATTTCATCATAAACTAGGGATGTTGTGTAACAATCTTCAGATGATCTAAATGGAACTCCTGCATAAAATGCACTAGCATCTAAAATTCTAAAATCCAAGTTTACTCATTTGTCTTAAACCTCTTTTTTTCAATCTAATGAAAACTGCTGGACTTTTGTATTTTTTAATAATTATTGGTTCCTCAAATCCTGCAGATTTTACAACTTGTGCATCTATTGCAATATTGCAATCATGTGAAGAAATAATTTCAATTTTTTCATCAGGTACAACTAATGATGCTAATCTGTACACAGGTGCAACTGGTGTAATGATCAAGACATCTAAACTTTCGTGTAATATTGGACCCCCTAATGAAAATGAATGGCCTGTTGAACCACTAGGTGTTGCAATAATCACTCCATCCATCTTTTGCTTTACTGTATCATTTTGAAATTTAATTTCAATTTCTGCAGTTTTAGTTAGGTTTGCTCTACTAATGTAAATTTCATTTAATGCTGGTGGAAATTCTTTTCCTCCACATGATGCAGTTACTCTAGTTCTTTTATCTAGGAAAAATTTATCTTCTAAAATATCTTTTATTGCTTCATCAATTTCTTCAATTGTAATTTCTGCTAAAATCCCTCTATTGCCTCCAACATTAATTGTTAAAATCGGTGTTTCATTTTCTAAATTTCTAAAAACTCGAAGTGTTGTTCCATCTCCTCCTAATGTAACTGCCAAATCTAATTTAATTTTGGACAATTCTTCAAGGGATTCAACTTTCTCTGCACCTGATACATTAACAGGTGCTATTGTGTAGACTTTGATCTTTTTTGTGATTAGTTTTTTTGAAATCATTTCTGCAGCATCTTCAGAAATCTTTGATCCAAATTTACTCACTATTGCGACTTTGTTTAGTTTCAAGCAGTCTCTTCACCTTATATCGTATTTAAAAATGATATTGCCTTATTCATGAATGATTATTCAGTTT
>DASCQR010000039.1:0-3363 GCA_036013185.1 Candidatus Nitrosopumilus sp.
TGAAGGTCTTTTGATGCACTTCTAGTCTCTTTATCATACTTTAGAGTACGAACTTCAATTTGTACTACCTCATCTTGAAATGGCACAACAAAGTGAATACCTTCAGCAAGCGGTGGTGCTGTTAAATCTACTGCACTCCATTGTGTAAGTACTCCTCTATTACCTGATTCTACAATTTTAACAGATGACGATGCTACAACTCCTATAATAATAAGCACAATAATAGCTCCTAAAACTAACTTGGCTCCACTCATGTTTACTTTTACAGAAGGTGATTGATACTTTGACATCTAAAAAGCCATAGACTTTCCTCCTATTATACCCATCACTATTTTTATACGTAAAAAAGAAAAATACTCCTCAACAGATTTATCTTGTTTATTTATTGTATCTGTATGGAAGCGGATTTTTCATGGATTTATTTGATAATTTTTTTGATGATCCCATTAGCAAGAATTTTGCCTCGTGTTCTCAAAAAATTAAAATCTGGTGATTTTCAATCTCAAGAAATTTCAGAAAGACAATTTGAATCTGATTATAACAGATATGCAGAAAAATCTGCTGATCAATTTGAATCAAATCCTAATGATTATCAAGAATCTCCAAAAAACCCAAAACCTCAAACCAAAAATATGCTTGTTTTAGGTGAACTAAATAGAGGAATTAAATTATTTGAAAACATTCAAAAAAATACGGGATTAACAAGTGAAGAATTGAATTCCATTTTAGAGGATTTAGAGAACAATGGTTTAATGAAAACTCAGCAAAAACAAGGATTGTTTGGTACCAAAACTGAATTAATTCCAACTGACAAGGGTTTCAAAGAGTATTATTCTTAGCATCCCTGTAGTTAAAATTTGTAATCTCTAAAATACACCCATCTATTTTTTTTAAAAATAATCTGTGTGCCGGGGGCGAGTTTCGAACTCGCGACCTCCAGATTATGAGTATTGCCTTAGTTGGAGAACCGTTAGAGTTTACCAATTTAACTGGCACTCTAACCAGGCTGAGCTACCCCGGCATACTATATTGCTGAAAATATGGGAAATTAAATGATTCTACAGTGCTAAATTATGTAATATTTTGTGATTTTAGGGTTTTTAGAATTTATTTAAGATTCTTCCATTCTACGTCCTCATTTTTTACCCAGAGGAATTTCTTTTGTAATGCTGCAGTATACAATTTATCCCATTCAGCTCCGACCTCCTCAGTCCATGCTTTGAAAATACGTGGATCAATGTAATTTCTAAGAGATGTTCCAATGGCATAATCTTTGGTTTTTTCTGATAAATCTAATTGAAGTTCCAATTTTTGTAATCTTTCTTTGTGTTTTGATTTTTGTTTCTTGATTTGTTCATTTAATGTCTTAATTCTTTTTGTTTTACTTTTATTTTGAATGTCTGTTTTTGGCTCTTTTGCTTCAACTTTTTTAAGTGTGTCTTGTGTTTTTACCCATACTTTTTCTTTTTCTAATTTTTTAATAGAATCTCTTTTCTTTTGTAATGTTTGTTCGTATGTTTTAGGGATGGTTCTTTTGTGATTGCACATTATTGCTGCTTCTAAGTTTGCTAATTTAGCATGGTATAATTTTTCATTTACTGTTTGTGTTTTAATTGTATCATGCTTTACTAGATAATTTTTAACAACTGTAGTGGCAAGATATGTTCTAAATACTTTAGCAGTTAAGCCTTTTACAATTCCTGAATAGTATTGATTAACATGTCTTGATGTAATTCCTTCAAAAATTTCATCTTTTGGTTTTTTCTTTTCTATTATTTTTTTAAGATTTTGATGGAATTGTTTGTCGTGACCTTCTGCAACTACTGTCTCTTGCCATCTAACACTATCTTTACCTAGAAAATCAAATTCAATTGTATTTGCTGTAATTTTGATGTGTTCCTTTCTTAGAGTTGTAGCACCTACGGTATCTGCTTCATCAGGATCTTTTTCGTCTCCTACCCTCATAGCAGTTCTATAAATCAAATAACATGCAGTAGATATTCTGTTAACCTTAGGATCACTACTTTTCATATCCTTAACGATTCTATCCTTTATCTTTTCAATTTCATTTCCGAGTTTGACTGCTTTTTCATATTTTTCTTTATCTCTATCTTGTTTTAATCCTGCAGTATCTGCTAACCAAACGTATTTTCTTTTTTGTGTAAGAAAATCCATCCAACTGGCTAACCACATGGAATCATTGTCATGAATAATTTTACCCCAATCGCCTTCAGGTTTTTTTGCATCTTTTCCAAGGTTTAATGTGACATCTTTTGCAGTAACTCTTGGTTTCCATTTACCTCTTAGTGGGTGCTCTCCTCTACCAATGAATATCCCTGGAGGTTCTGCCATATAGTTTCCAACCTCAACTTCTTTTCCATCCATGATGGCGATACCATATTTTACTTTCAATTTCTCACGTAATTCTTTTCTTTTTACAGCTAATGCTTTTCTGTCTTCTTTTGTCATCATTTCTTTGAGATCTTTTTCTTTATCTACAATTTTGTATGCATTTACAAAATCAATATCCTCGTATGATATTTTTTTAAATTTTGAATCTAATGTTTTGGCAAAATCTCCTGTAAAGTTTTTTTGAAAAACTTTGTCTTGTGCATAAGGTGTATCTTTTTTCTTTGCCCATTGATAGACCATTTCTTCTTGATTGATGTCAAGACTGATCGTTTCCCCCTTGATTTTTATCGTAATTCCTTGTTTCTCATATTTGGGAGGAAACAAGATTCCATTATGTTGTAATTTTTTCCATTTCATTTTATTTCATTCAATAGTTGTGGACTTTGACAAAAACTTGTTTTTATCTGTATATAATTTAACATGCAGTAGATTTTAGCCTGGAAATAGCTCTTTACTCATATATTTTTCAAATTCTAGGTCTGTTTTGGTCTGTTTTGCTTCCATAAACATGGCTGCATCAGTTCCTACAATATATCGTGGCAAGATTTCATCACTGTGAATTGCTTTCATAATTATTTCTGCAACTTGTGATGGTGGCGTTCCCATTTCAGCCATCATTTTAAGACCTGCTAAAATATGATCTGTTAATTCTTTATATTTTGGATCTGTTTTTGATTCTGAAATTTTCATAGAATTAAAAAAGTTTGTTTTAATTACACCTGGTTCTATTAAGGTAGTTTTAATTCCAAATTGACCAAGTTCGTATCTTAAACATTCACTAAATCCTTCTAAAGCAAATTTTGTACTGATATAAGCTGGAGAACCTGGTAATCCAATTTTTCCAACAACTGAACTAATATTTACTATGATTCCTGATTTTTGATTTCTCATAACTGGAGAAACTTCTTGAATAATTCTAACAATACTAAAAAAATTTGTTTCAAACTGTTT
>DASCQR010000040.1:0-35407 GCA_036013185.1 Candidatus Nitrosopumilus sp.
ATTTATCCATGTGAAGTTCTTCACCACCAACAATTGAAACTCCATCTAAAACATAGTAAGAATCATTTCTTGAGGTTAGATCTTTAATTCTATCAAGGTAATTTATCATAGTTCCAGTAGAAGTTTCATTCCAAACACAATAGAATGCTTTTACATCACTATTATTATCAAATGCTTCTTTGATTTGATCATATGTAGGATTAACACCTGGTTCGGTTTCTATTCGAATTGTTTGTCCTCCAGCCCATTCAATTGATTGAGCTAAACGAGTACTAAATTCACCATTTACAGGAATAATTACTTTATCGTCTTTTTTAATTAAATTTACAACAGAGCATTCAACAGCACCAGTACCAGATGCAGATAAACAAACAGCATCGCCTTGAGTATCAAAAACTTTTTTTGTATTATTTACACATTCTTCATAAAGTTTTACAAAATCATCACTTCTATGATTGATAGATGGTTCAATCATTGCACGAGTAACACGTTCAGGAACATTCGTAGGTCCCGGTAACATTACTAAATATTCCAAAATATCTTCAAAAAACGTTAGCCTCAGGCTTATTTATAATTAAAGAATTTCTAATCGATTTTTTGCATCCAGATTTTCTAAAAGAATTTTTGTTCCATTTGGAACAAGATCATTCCATTTTTGATCGCTTTTAATCAGATTTCTTATTCGAGTCCCAGATAATTGATCCCTTTTTAAAAACGGAATTGAAATAACTTGAACTTCACGTTTGGAATATAGATGATTAGTTAAAGGATCATTAGAAAAAATAATATCAAATTTTGGTACGATCGAATCAATTTTTTCAACCCATTTTACATGGTTGTCTAAATCAGGAATAAAATAAATAGAAATTTTGTTTTTCATTGAATCGTTTATTGAAGATAAAATCATTTGTTTTCGTTCTTCAACAGTAAAAGGATTGTTTTTTTCAATTGTTTTATTTGCACTGCCTAATCCTAACCATAATTTATCAACTTTAGTCAATGCAAATTGCAATGCATCAAGATGACCCAAATGAAATGGCTGAAATCTTCCAATTAGTAATCCATTCATATCAAATATAGGAAATTTCTTTTTTAAAAAACTATCATAAGGAGTTATAATAAATAAAAAGTATGAATTTCTTAAAAATTAATGGAGGACATGGTGAAGGCGGTGGACAAATTGTACGCTCAGCAATAACATTATCATGTATTACAAATCAACCTATTCATTTAGAAAATATTAGGGTAAATAGAAAAAACAAAGGACTAAAACAACAACATCTTACAGCAATAAAGATCTTACAAAAAATATCAAATGCAAAAGTAATCGGAGATAAAATAGGATCAACAGAATTGAAATTTTTTCCAAATAAAATAGATAATCTGGAGATTATTGAAGATGTTAAAACTGCAGGAAGTATTTCTTTGATTTTACAAGTTTTAATTCCTGCAGTATCTATCTCACAAAAAAAACTTAATTTAATTATTAAAGGAGGTACAGATGTACTTTGGAGTCCATCAATGAATTATACACAATATGTACTCAAGGAAGCATATTCTAGAATGGGGATAGAATTTGAAATGAAAATTAAAAAAAGAGGGTATTTTCCAAGAGGAGGTGGAGAAGTAGTAATAGAAGTATACCCATCAAAAATTAAATCCATTACTCTTTCTAAAAGAAAAAATAAAAAAATAAAAATAAAATGTGTGTATTCACATATTCCAAAAAATATAATTCAAAAAAAAATTCAATTAATTAAAGAAAAAATAATTAAAAGTGGTTTTGAAGTTGACGTTGAAATTAAAGAGGAGGAATCTATTGATTCTGGTGCATCTGTATTAATTTACAGCATTGATGAGAATTCAATAATTGGAATAGATGGATTATTTAATAAAAAAACACAAAACTTTGATTTAGATTTTGATGAAATTTTTAATAACACACTTGGAATAGATAAAAAATTGGCAGACATGCTAGTAGTACCTGCAAGTTTAGGTAAAAATAAAACAAAATTAAAAGTCAAAGAAATTACAAAGCACTTAGAAACAAATCTATTTGTGACGTCGAAAATTACAGGTTGCAGATATGGGATTGGAAAAATATCAAATGGTTTTGAAGTAATTATTGATGGGATGTCAAACCCCAGCATCAAGTAAAGATGCAAAAAATAGAATTGCTAATGAAACAATTACTGTTATTTCACCAAGAATGATAATTTTTTTCCGTAATTGTTGTATTTCAGGTTCAGACATTTGATTTGACATAATCTTTTCTTCAACATCCTTACGAATTATTCTAACATGTACTGCATATGTGATAATTAATACAACAACAAGTATAATTTTAATAATCAAAAATTGTCCATAACTTGTTTCGAAAAGAATATTTGGTTTTCCTAAAATCAAGTGAGAATTATACAAACCAGTTGCCATCATTATAATTAATGAGGGTACAGCAATTTTGTTAAATCGCTTTCCAACTCTAATCATTATTTGCATTCTTTCTTGAAGAGAATTAGTCATAGTTTTTAGAAGCGGGGAAAAAACAATTCCAATAAAAAGTGAACCGCCAACCCATATTGCAGCTGAAACTAGATGAATCCAAGTTAGAATTGCTTGTTCTATTCCAGCCATATTTTATCACATATGATATCAAATATTATGTATTTGGATCTTGACAACGTTTTTTACTTGTAGATTAAAAATTATGTTGAAATGAAACTTCAAAGTAGACTAACAGTTTATGCTGCAATAGTTGGAGTTTTAGGATTAATGGGGGGAATTGTTTACTATGCTAGTTTAGATAATGAATCACTTAATCAAGTAAATGTTGAATTGGCAGATGTTGTTTTAAGAGAAGTAGAAGATAATGAAGCAAAATTCATTGTTACATTTCTTATAAAAAATCCAAGTGAAAAAATTTACGTGGTTCCAATAATTGAATACAAACTATATGGTAATGATGTGTTATTAGGTTCTGGAAAATATTCTACAGAAGATGTTGCGTTACCTGGAAGAGCACAAATTTTTGCAGGTGGTGAAGTTCCTTTAAAAAATACATTTATTCTGGATAAATCTGAAATAAATTCAGAAATTTTTCAATCGATGATAAAAAATGAAATAACTGATTTTGTTGCTGAAGGTATCATTACTACTCAAAGTACGTGGAGTGTTGCAGAAAATGAATTCAGAACTGAAAAATAATTAAAAGTGGGCCTAATGAGATTCGAACTCATGATCACTGCCATGTCGAGGCAGTATCCTAACCAGCTAGACTACAGGCCCATTGAAGTTCAAAGCAAGGTTCAGACATTATTAACGTTTAAGAAAAGAAAGGCTGAATAAAAAGAGATAACGAGTGTAAATATTGAAAGAAAATTTTACTGATGAAGAAAAAAGAGGATTCTATAAGGCAATTTATTCACGAAGGGATGTCAGATCACACTTCATATCTAAACCAATTGAAAATGAAAAATTATCAAAGATTCTCCATGCTGCACATCATGCTCCATCTGTAGGATTTTCACAGCCTTGGAATTTTGTTTTAATTAAGGATCAAGCAACAAAAAAGAAAATTAAAGAATCATTTGATAAAGAAAGAGAGAAATCATCACAGATTGTAGAAGAACCAAAAAAATCAAAATATCTTTCATTCAAACTAGAAGGGATTTTAGAATCACCTGTTAATCTATGTGTAACATATGATCCATCAAAATTTGGACCATTTGTTATTGGTAGATCCAGTATTCCAGAAGCAGGGCTATACAGTGTATGTTGTGCAATTCAAAATTTATGGTTGTCAGCAAGAACAGAAGGAATTGGACTAGGTTGGGTAAGCATTCTTTCAAATGAAATTCTAAAAGAAACTCTTGGATTACCAGAACATATAGTTCCTGTTGCATATTTGTGTCTAGGTTATGTTAACGAATTTGCAGAGAAACCAGATCTTGAAACCGCACAGTGGTTACCAAGATTAAATCTAGAAGATGTTGTGTATTATGAAAAATGGGATGAAAAAGAAAATACTAACTGGAAAGAAATTCAAGATTTAATTCAAACTAATCTTGATTAGGCTTAAATAATTTAGAATATTTTTTCTGCTGGGCTTGTAGCGCAGAGTCAAATTTGACGCGCAACATGGATAGCGCAGTAGCCTCCTAAGTTACAGGTCGAGGGATCGAAGCCCTCCAAGCCCGTTTTATTTAAAAAATTGTATGGATTAAATACAAAGAATAATTGAAAAAAATGTGAAAATAGTAGTTATTTCAGGTAGTCCAAGAAAAACTGCCAATACACAAATCATAATGAAATATGTTAATGAATATGCAAGTTCAAAAAATCCTGATACAAAATTTATTAATTTATCAGATGGAGAAATTGAATGTTACAGAGGAGATATAGAGTATAATGAAGCAACAAAAAAGGCTGCCAAAGACATAATGGATGCAGATATTTGGTTAATTGGTTCGCCGATTTACAACTCATTTTTTAGTTCTGCATTAAAAAATCTCTTTGAATATGTTGATCATAGTAAAACTGAGGGGAAAGTTGCGGGTATGACAATTTTAGCTGCTGAAAATATTGGTTTTACTGATGTACAAACAATGATAACACAGTTGTTATCATATTTTGGAGTGATTACAAATCCAAAAGCTGTTTATCTTACTACAGAAATATTTACTGAAAATGAAATTTCAGATGAAGGTGCAAAAGATAAATTAAAAGAAATGGTGGATGGAACATTAAAAATTGCATCCAAACTAAAAAAAGAATAATGAAGGTATCAAAAGTAAAAATTATGTGCATATTTTGTAAAAGTCAAATAGTATGATTGTAAATTAATGACATTGAGTTTAAAAAAAGATCCAACTGAATTATGTTCTTGTAAATGTCATTATGGTGGTGCAATAAGTTGTCCCGATTGTAAAAAAAATCACGGCATTGTTACGTGTCATTGTAAAGATTGAAATTATTTTCTTTTTGAAGATAAAAGTTTTAGATTAGCTAGTTCTGTTTTTAATGATTCAATTTGAACAAGAGTCTTGAGATTTGAGATTTCTTGGTTTAATCGTTCAATTTCATCATCCTTTAGTTCTACAGATGATTTTAAATCATTTAATTCTGCGGATAATTCATCTTGAATTTGTTTTATTTGTGCAAGATTAACTTGTTTAGGGATTTCTAGAACAGTTTGTGATCTATTCAAGCTTTTTTTTTCATTTACTATATGTGTATGAGAATGTTTAGTTGTATAATCTACACTTCTTTGAGATATGAAGCAAGTAATTACCAAAAACCACATAATTGGAACTGCCATCATAAAGACAAAATTTAGAATTGGGGCAAAATCATAAAATGGTGGCCAAAGTCCAGTCAAAACTGAAGCAAATATTCCAGTAACTATAGTTGCCATATGATTACGCCAATATCCCATAAATGAACTCAAAAATTCATTCTTTATAATAGTAATGCTGAAACTCATCAAATAATAGATTGAAAAATAAAAAGGATCTCTGAATTTATTGTGTTTCTTCAGAAGAACTGGAAACTTTAGGCATGTCAGATTGTAAGATTTGGATCTTTTGTAATAGTTCAGTTCTTAGATCCCTTGCAACCCTTCGTACGGTAGGTCTTGGAACACCTAGTTCATCAACCACTTTGGTGTAGATGTCTTGTTTGTCAGTTACTCCTTTGTCAAGATAGGAATTAATTGCTTCTTTAATTATCGTGCTTTGGTTTGTACGATTCAATATATCTAAATTCTAATCGATCTATATAACACTATAACTTTAAAATTTGAAAAAATAGAATATCAATGACGATTTATTTTTTTATAGAAAAATTATTCTTATTCCATTAATAGAGATTATTAAACAACTATTGTAAATTTTTTAAATTAATCTAACAAAGTATGAAAATATTTCAAATGATTTATCAAAAAGACTTTTATGATAATTCAATCTGGAAAAATTTATGACTGTTGCAAATATTGAAACTAATCATGGAAAAATTTCATTTGAACTTTTACCTGACTTAGCACCTGAGACAGTTAGAAATTTTAAAAAATTAACTGAAGACGGATTTTATGACGGAACATTATTTCACAGAATCATTCCTGGATTTATGATTCAAGGTGGAGATCCTAATACAAAAACAGATAACAAAGGTTCTTGGGGAATGGGAGGACCTGGTCATAATGTTAAAGCTGAATTTAGTCCAAGATCACATTTACGAGGAATTGTTTCTATGGCTAGAGCACAAGATCCAGACAGTGCAGGCTCACAATTCTTTATTGTTACATCAGATAGTGTATTTTTAGATAGACAATATACTGTATTTGGACAGGTCAAAGAAGGAATGGATGTTGCAGATAAAATTGTGAACATGGAAAGAGACGGAAATGACTGCCCATTAGAAAAAGTAGAAATGACAAAAGTTAGTTTAGAATAAATGAATCCAAGTATTATTTTAACAGTCGTAATTTTTAGTTTGATATTAGTTGTTCCAACTGTTAATGCACAATTATCAATAGGTCCTGAAGCAAAACAGGAATTAATTGAAGTTAAATTGAATCTTAAAGGAGAAATTAATGTGAAACATGTAGCTAAATCTTCAAACATGCCAGCATCTCTTCCTTTATTTTCAGGTGAAATTTCAAATTTAATTATAAAAAATGAAGATGGAGAAGAAACTATATCTGGAATTGCAAATGACGGTAAGGGAAATCAATCTGTAGTGCTTTTACCATCAAAACAAAAAACAATAATAGAATATAATTTAGAAAACATAAATCTAAATAATAATTTATTTAGCACTGAAATTTCATATCCTGAAAAATTTTCTGTGGTATTTGATGAATCAATTGAATTAATTTTCATTAATGGTAATTTGATATTTTTAGATGGGAAAAAAGGAATTTCAGTTAATGGGGGAGGGAATATCAATATTGAATATTATTCTAATCCAACAAAAATAATTGAAAAAATAGAATGGGAAGAAGATAAATTTGATGTAGAAATTATTACAGATTCTAAGGTTGAAAAATTTAATTTTGAACAAACTTCAAAAAGTATGAGTTTTGAGATAAATGAAAAAAATAAATTTTTCACATTGACTTTTTCAGAAGAATTGTTGGGAGGTCCATACATTGTGTTGTTAGATGATGAGAAAATCAAATATACAAAATATGATAGAGTAGAAAATATTACATCATTAAATGTTAAACCTGAATCAACAGGAGTAATTACAATTATTGGAACTACAGTAATTCCAGAATTTTCAATGTTTATTCCATTAATTATGGGATTTTTGGTTGTTTTGACTGTTCCATTTATGAAAAAATTTAATCTCCACTAGATCCACATGAACAAAAACCATATTCATCAATTCTAACATCACATACAAGGCATTTTTCGCCATATTCAACTTCCCATGGTTCTTTGCCAAAAAGTTTGAAATGATCGTCAATTTCTATTGGTACTTCGCGTTTTTTACCCAATGATTTGTATAGATATAGAAACTATACATAGATTATCTGAGAAAAATTATGAAAATAGAATGTGGTTGTCATTGTATAAAGTGTAAAAGCACAAATCTTGAATCAAATAAGATTGGAATTACAGAAAAGGATGGGTATTTTGATATGCATCATACATGTCAACAATGTAAAACACATTTTGATCATTTAGATGGAGAAATTTTTTCTGATTGTTTAGAATGTAAGTATTCTTCTAACTAGATAGGGGTAATTGTTCAATTGAATATTTTACTTGGTTTTCAGTTGAATTTTTAATGAATTTTTTGTTTAAAGCCATTTTTGCTAAAGCTTTAGAAACATCTAATGTGCTTGTAGCCCATCCATATTCTCTAAGTTGTTGAACAGTTTCACCAACTGTTCTTGGTGAATCAAAAAATTTGCTAGTTTCTAAAATTTTTAGTTTAGATAAAATTTCATTGCTTTGAATGTGTTTAGGTTCATTAAATTCAGGTTCGAATGTTTCTGCATCGTCTAAAGATTCTAAACCATGATCAATTTTGGTTGAAATTTGTTTTGAATCAGATTCATAGATAATTTTTGCCTGGTTTTCTGGCATATATTGAGAAATATTATCAATTATTTCGCCTAATGTTTTATTATCAACATAGAAATCTCTAGAATCGACTTCAATTTCATTCTCGCCTATTTTGAGTTTTATTCGTGCCAATGTAAAGAATTAAGTTAATTTTGATTTATTGAGATAGCTCTAATGAGATTTAAGATTAAATCAAAAAATTTACACAAATAATTAGGATTTTTTATTAATTTTAGGTTAAAAGAAAATTTTTTGAGGGTTTACTATGAAGTCATTTAAGAAAAAAAGTGTAATAATTGTATTTTTTTTATTAGTTAGTATTTTAGGATATTCACAAATTCAATCTGCATCACAAATTTCAGTTAATCTTTCTGAAAATACATTCATTAATGAAAATAAATCAAATTATAAAATTGAATTAGAATTTGAAAATCCATCATTTTTAACGTTACCAGCAGGTGAAACCAAATTCTTTGTATTTTATGATGATGAAATAGTAGGAAAGGGTCATCTTGAATCCTTCACACTATATCCAATTAGTAGTAGTTTGGTTGAAGGAACTTTTACAACAGATAGAGATTCGGATGAATCTAAATCTATAAAGATATCAGGGATAACAGAATATGATTTATTGATTACAACTATACAAGTTCCATTTGATTACTATCCTACTGAAGAGCAAACAAGGAAATTTATACAATAAAATTAATTTTTTATCAAATGCTTACAGTATTTGGTTCAACAGCATTAGATACAATAAGAACTCCAACCAAAACTCTAAAAAATGTTTTAGGAGGAGCTGCAACGTATGCAGCAATTTCGTCAAGTAATTTTGTAAAAACAGGATTAATTGCAGTAGTTGGTGATGATTTTTCAAGAAAAAATCACAATATTTTATCAAAATATCTAGATTTACAAGGACTAGCCATAAACAAAGGTAAAACATTTCGCTATGATGGAAAATATGATAATACACTTAGTACAAGATCCACTCTAAAAACAGAATTAAACGTACTTGAAAATTTTAAACCGATAGTGCCAGAAGAATATAAAAAATCACAATTTGTTTATCTTGCAAATAACGATCCAGAACAAAATACTAAATTAATTAAAGAATTTGATAATGTAAAATTTTCAATGTGTGATACAATAGATTTTTGGATATCGACAAAAAGAGATGCAGTGATTAAAATGATAAAAAATGTCGATGCAGTGGTAATTAATGATGAAGAAGCCAAACTTCTAACAAAAGAGCATAATTTAATCAAATGTGCAAAAAAAATGAAAAAATGGGGTGCAAAATACATCATTATCAAAAAAGGTGAACATGGTTCTATGATGTTTTTTGATGACGTAGTTTTTCCTACTGCAGGATTTTCATTAGAAAATGTTGTAGATCCTACTGGTGCAGGCGATTCGTTTGCTGGTGCAATGATTGGATATTTAGCTAGTAAAAAGAGTACAAAAATATCAGAAATAAAAAAGGCTGTAGTTTATGGAAATGTGTTAGGTTCATTTGCTGTTGAAAAATATGGTCTTGATGGATTACTAAAAATAAAAAATGGTGATATTTCAAAACGTTTGAAAACATATGAAAAAATGATTCAATTCTAAAAAGATTTAAGTCAAATTATTTTTTAAATAAAATTAGATTGTCTGAAAAAATAGAGGATAGATTAGATGAAATTTTTAAACTTCAAAAAGGTCTATCTGAAATCATGAAATTAGATAGATATCCAAAAGATGCTGAAAGTAGAGTTTCTGCTCTATCTACTGCAATTATGCATGAAGCTGTTGAATTACAAAGAACAACAAATTGGAAATGGTGGAAAACACCTACAGAATTTAATCAAAATGAGGCTAGAGAAGAATTGATTGACATATGGCATTTTGTTGTTCAGGCTTCATTAGAATTAAAATTGACTCCAGATGATATTTTAGACGAATATAAAAGAAAAAACCAAATTAATCATGAAAGACAAAAAAATGGTTACTAGTTAATTCAAAGAATTTCAGAAATTATTTTTGCAATTAATTCAATATTTTTTGAAGTAACTTTTGGGTGAATTGGGAAAGAAATAACATTTGATGCTGCCCAATCAGTAACAGGTAATTTTGATTTTGATTTGTAAAATGGTGTTTTATGAATAGGAGTCGGATAATATGATGCTGCGCCTATTCCTTTTTCATTAAGTTTTTTCAAAAGTAGATTACGTTTTGGTGTAGTTGACGTATAAAGATACCAATTCACTTTCTCATTTTTTCTTTGTATTGGCAAATTTAGTTTTGATTTTGAAAGTAATTCTGATAAAAGTTCTGCATTTTTTTGTCTAATTTTCAAAAATTTTGGTAATTTTTTCATTTGGATTTTTGCAATTCCAGCACTTATTTCTGGTAACCGTAAGTTAAGACCTAATATTCTAGTATCATATCCTTTTATCATTCCGTGATTTCTTATCATTAATAATTTATCTCTGAGTTTTTTATTGTTTGTTACAATAAATCCACCTTCACCAGCAGTCATAACTTTTGCAGGATACATACTAAAACATCCCATTTCAAAAAATGTTCCTGTGTGTTTATTTTTAAAAGTTGAACCCAGTGATTGAGCTGAGTCTTCAATAATTGGTAGATTGAATTTTTTTGCAATTTCAGAAATTTTATCTAAATAAGCAACATTTCCATAAAGATGCACAGGAATAATTGCTTTAGTATTTTTTGTAATTTTCTTCTTAAGATCATTAGGATCCATTGTAAAATTATTTTTTAAAATATCAACAAAAACTGGTTTTGCACCAGTTGACAATACAGAATTTGCAGTTGCGACAAAAGTAAAAGATGGAATTAAAACTTCATCACCATGTTTGATGTCTAAAGCATATAGTGCTGCTTGTAATGCTGCAGTGCCAGAATTTACTGCAATAGTATATTTTGCATTTACAAATGAAGAGACTGATTTTTCAAAATCTTGAACGTATTTTCCACCTTGATTTGCAGCTGAAGTTAATGCACCATTTTTAAGAATGGATGAAACTAATGAAATTTCTTCTTTACCTACAAGAGGAATATTTATGGGTATATTCAACACTTAATCTCATAATTACTACTCTATAAATCTCGTTTACTAGGTATGAATTTTTATATTTCGCAATTTGGCAAATCATAGAATGAAGCCAAGACATTTAGAAAAAACTGATACTGGTTACAAAGTCTATTTGTATATTTTCTATATCTGTGGAGCTATAATGGTTTCAACATTAATTTTTGGTGTCTATGCTACAGTACTAGAATGGTTAGAAAATGGAACATATGTTATGGGAGAAGTAATTCACAATACAACTATTCCATTTGAAAATTTTGCTAGAGTTTCAACTTGGATTTTCTTTTCAACAATAATTGGATGGTATTGTGTAACCAGAATTGGTTGGAGACGAACTGCAGGCAATAAAATAGTTGGAACAAAAATGGCTTTACTTCAATTAATGTTACTTGGATTTACAATTATTACTTTTTATGAAGTTTTATACAATTTTACAGTTTTGAATGCACAAATAACAGCAGGAATAGTTAATGGAGTGGTGCCAGATATAGATAAGCTTTCAGTTGCTTATCCAGATCCTGATAGACCATGGAATTTAGTTTTTGCGACAAAAGTTTTTCTTGCAGCATTCATTATCAGTGCACATGCATTTTATCTTAGTGTAAAACCCAGAAAAAGCTTAAGCGATGATGAATAGAACATAAAATTGTAATATATTTTAAAATTATTTTTTTATACTACAGATTATATTATTTATCATGGGATTTTTTGGATCGTCTAAAAATGATTTAAAATGTAAGAAATGTGGAACAATATTATCAGATAGTGAAAAATTGAAAAAACATCAAGAAAAAGCCCATAATAAAAAAAAGGAAAAATGTAGAATTTGTGGAACTGAATTTGATTATAGTGAAGAATTAAGAAAACATAAAAAAAATTGTAAATGAGAATTTTGAAATTTGGTGAATTAAGATTTTACAGGTCTTAGAAGTGATTTTTCAATTGCTTCAAGATTTGCAATTTGGTTTTTAGAATTTAAAGTGAGAACCTGAATCATTTCTGAGCCTAATTGAACAGATTGTTCAGGTAGTGTTTCTAAAAATTTTTGTAATCCTTTTTTATAATTATTAATTAATTCTAATCCTTCTTCAAGTGTCATGAAAACAGTAGAATTTTACCCATATTCAAAGATTCTAACTTCTGAATTATTTTAAATAACTTTATAGGCTTAGATTTTAAAAGTTGTTTTGATTTGAATACTTTTGAAAAAATAAATTTGATTAAAAACTCTCCAACAACAGATGAAATTGTTACTGAAGAGGAGTTAACTAAATTATTTGATGAAAAGCCTTCACCAAATCATTACATCGGTTTAGAAATTTCTGGTTTTTTACATCTTGGTAGTTTAATCAGTACTGGTTTCAAAATTAATGATTTTATTAAAACTGGAGTAAATTGTACAATTTTTCTTGCAGATTGGCACACAGTTATCAACGATAAACTAGGTGGTGATTGGGATATAATTTCTAAAGTTTCAAAATATTATCAAGATGCTTTCAAATTAGTTTGTCCAGATGCGAAAATTGTTTTAGGTTCAGAGTTATATGAAAAAAATCCAAAATACTGGTCAGATCTTGTAAAATTTACAAAACATATGTCATTGAAAAGAACAATGAGAACTCTAACAATTATGGGACGTTCAGAAAGTGATGAAAAAATTGATGTTGCCAGATTACTTTATCCCGCAATGCAAGCAGTTGACATTCATTATTTGGACGTAGATATAGCACATGCTGGAATGGATCAAAGAAAAATACACATGCTAGTTAGAGAAATTTTTCCTAAAATGAAATGGAAAGTTCCAGTTTCTGTTCATCATAAATTACTTCCAGGATTAAAAAAACAAGCAGATGAAGAATTTGGAGGTGAACTTAGTAAAATGAGTAAATCAGATCCAAATTCAGGCATATTTATCCACAACACAGATGATGAAATTAGGAAAAAAATCAATAAAGCATGGTGTGATGAAGGAGTTATAAAAAATAATCCCATACTAGCAATTGCTGAAACAGTAATTTTTCATGAATTTAATGAAATGAATATTGAGAGACCGGATAAATTTGGAGGTAATGTATCATATTCAAATTATAAAGATTTGGAAAATGATTTTGAAAAAGGAAAAATACATCCAGGAGATTTAAAACAAACAGTAGGAAATTATCTTGTAAAAATTATATCTCCAATTAGAGAAAAACTAAATCTTAGTGAAGAAATATCTGAAGCAATAAAGAAAAGTTTCTAAACTTTTAGATTAGAATTAGTTTGTTCTGCTAAATTATATTTTGATTTGTATCCTCTTGGATTGATCATTAAATCTTTGTAAGTATATGTTGATGAATTACCTACAATTACAGTACTTGTCATTCCTAATTCCTCATCAAAATTTAGTAAATTTTCTAAATTTGTCATCACAATAGCTTCAGATTCTCTATATGCACTTTTAATAATTGCAACAGGTGTTGTAGGTTTCCTATATTCAAGCAGAATTTTTTGAGTATCTTGTAGTTGATGAATTCTTTTTTGACTTTTAGGATTGTAAATTACAAGTACAAAATCACCTTGTGCAGCTGATTTTACACGTTTTTGAATAATTTCCCATGGTACCATAAGATCACTCATACTAACAACAGCAAAATCAGTCATAAGTGGTGAACCAACTATTGATGCACATGAATTGAGTGCAGATATACCGGGAATAATTTCTACTTTGAGTTCATCGGAAGGATCCCAACCTATTGTTGCAAGAGTTTCATAAATTAATCCTGCCATTCCATAAATTCCAGGATCTCCACTAGATACTAATGAAACAATTTTTCCAGATTTTGCAAGATCAATGCATTGATGTGCTCTTTCAACTTCTTGTGTCATAGCATATCGGTGAATTGTTTTCCCATCTAACAAATCTTGAATCAAATTAACATAAGTTTCGTATCCAACAATTGTATCACTTTCAGAAATAACTTCTTTAGCTCGAAATGTCATATGATCATGATGTCCAGGACCAACACCAACAATGTAGAGTTTACCAGTCAATAAAAATAATTTTTTTTTAACTAATTTATCCCTTTAGTGATATTATTATTGAAATGGATCAACTATTGGTGAATTAATTATGTATTCACTATTTGATGGACGTGCTATACTAACAGTGAGTAAATCATCATTATGAAATGAATCTATATCAGATTTTGTTTGTAAAATTTGTGATGATTTAGAATCATGCCATTCAATAAGATAAATTTTTGATATTGGGTTATAATTTTCTTCATTAGATGATAAACTAAAAATTTCTGGTTGGAAACCTAAAGTGCCAGTTCCTTTGATTCCATTTTTAAATTGGTAGTTATCAATGACTGAAGAATGAGTTAAAAGATTTGAAGATGCAGGAGAATGTACAACACCCATCAATTTTGCTGGTCCAATAGGTGTTGCATCAGTAATAATGTAATAGATTGTTTTTCCTTCAGAATCCCATGCTCTATGTGCTACAAAAGTTACAAAAAGTTCGTCTTCATTGATTTCAGTAATTTGACCTCCAGAAAACGACATATCATTATTGATTTGTTCATTAGAACGTATCTCCATGTGGCCATCAAGCCATTTTATTTGAGGAACATTAACTACAATATTTGTTTCATCAAATTTTATTCTACCTGATTTTTCAGCATTAATTACTTCAGAGGCTGATTCAAAAATAATTTTTTTCTGACCTGATTTCCATGTGACTTCAATAACAGATCCTAATGCTGTATAATCTGATTGTTTTGGAATACTAGAAAAAATTTCATTTTGAAATCCAAAAATTCCATCTCCTTTAATTCCATTTTTAAAAACAAAAATTTTTTGTAAATTATGTTCAGGAATATTTTGAATAGATTTAGATAATTGAATATTCCATTTTTGTTTTTCTGAAATAGTTTCTACATAATCACTATCACTAGAATCTGTGATTATGTAAAGAATTTCATTTCCATTGTGAATTCCTTTATGCATTGGAATTATAGCTGGAATATTTGCTCTTGAAAGTAATAATGAAGAATCTTCTCTTTCAAATTCAAATTTTTGTGCAAGTACTTGAGTTGGTTGACCTCTAATCCAACCATCTACACTTACAGTTGCAGTAAATTCTTTAGAATTTGTTGAATGTAATGCAAGTCCTGCTCCAGTAAATTCAGAAGAACCTGATTTTTTTTCTGGATTTAATAAAGATAAACCATAAAATGTATTTTCATTAACAACCCAAGTGTCTTGGCCTTTTACATCATTTTGATTAATTTCATGTAAAATAGCTACTTCAACTAATTCACTAGAAGTGAATGTAACAGAACCATCATAAATCGTTCCTTCATTTGGTGACAAAATAAGTGCCAATTGATGATTTTCATGATCTAATCCAGGATCTTGAGAAGATGTAATTGTTTGAGTAAAATGAACTTTTTTTGTAGATCCTGCATCAACATATTGATCTGAAAAAGTTGAAACAGAAACAATACTAGCTGTAAAAATTCCAATAATCAAAATAATAATAATTTTTTTCAATAATTTTGACTAATCTTATTGCTTTAAATTATTTGTCTTAATTGATTTTATCTAATTGAAATACATTATGTATTGCACGTACTGCTGAATTTGTATCAGAATTTTTTACTACTAATGCAAGATTAAGTTCTGATGAACCTTGAGTAATCATGGAAACATTCACTTTATTTTGCTCAATTGCTGCAAAAACTTTTGATGCAACACCTATTGTTCCTCTCATTCCAGAACCAATTAATGCAATTATTGACATTCCAGTAGTGACTTCTAATTTTTTAATAATTTTTCCTAAAAGATTCATTTCCAATACACTAACAGCTTTATTGAGATCAGTATTTTTTACAACTATTGTAATACTGGATTCAGAAGGATTCTGAGATATCATCATAACATTAATTCCAGCTTTTGCTAAAGTATCAAATATTTTAGCTGCAGTTCCTGGTGTTCCAATCATACTGCCACCTCTGATATCTATTAATCCATTATTACGAATATTACTTACACACTTTACAGTATTTTTCACAGATGCAGAAGGTGAAAATGTAACTAAAGTTCCTTCATTATTAACCAAAAATGAATTTCTGATTCTCATAGGAATTTTTTTTGATAATAATGGTTCAAATGTTCTTGGATGGATTTGTTTTGCTCCAAATAATGCCATTTCAATTGCTTCAGTATATGAAACCTCTTTGAGTAATTTTGCATTTTTAACAATTTTTGGATCTGCTGTCATTAATCCTTCAACATCACTCATCAACCAAATTTCATTTGCTTTAATACAAGATCCAATAATTGTTGCTGAATAATCAGAACCTCCTCTACCAAATGTAGTAGTATGTCCATGTTGATCTGCACCTGCAAATCCTCCAACTATAGGGATAATTTTTTTTGCTAATAATGCATCTATAGTTTTTGATACTCTTAATCTAGTTGTATCTATTAGTGGTTTTGATTCACCAAAATTGGAATCGGTAACAATTCCAACTTCCTTTCCAGTTAAAGAAATTGATTTTTTTGATAAATCATTTATTGCTGCAGCAATTATTTTTACAGATAATCTTTCACCAAATGAAATTAAATAATCCATAGATCTTGATGTTACTTCGCCTAACAAAACTAAACCATCTATTAATGCAAGAAGTTCTTTAAAATCATCATTTAATTTTATCAATAATTTCTTTTGGGTATCAGATTTTTTGATTGTTTGTTTAGCCAATTGTTTGTGTCTGTTGGTAATTTTTGATACAAGTTGTTCAGCTTTTAATTTATTTTCTTTTTTAATTGATTCAGATATTTCAATTAAATCATCAGTAGTTCCATTTATTGCTGAACAAACTATCACAAGTTGATGTTTTTTAGATAATGTTACAACATGTTTAGCAATTGATTGAATATCTTTAGTGTTTGATATTGAGGTTCCACCATATTTTAAAACAAGTTTCAAGTTAAACTAATTGAATAATTTTATCTTTAAATGCTTTAACTTTCTACGCGTGGAGCAAGATAAAAGTGAATTCTACCTATATTGGCAACTTTAAACTCTATTCTAAGTGGCTTTGCGCTTGAGAATTCACATGTGATAAGTCCAGCATTACTACCGACTGCTTTAACCACTGGATTGAGATATTCAAGGCTGTAAGTTCCAGTACTGTCTGATTTTGAAGAAATTTCTTCAATATCTTCTGCATCTTTATCAAGATCAATAATCACTTCTCCAGAATCGCCTTTCCCAGAAAAATCTCCTTTAGATTCAGAGGTATTAATTGTCAAGTAATCAGAAACAACTTGCACATCACCAAGAATTTTGTCAAATTTTGATGATGTTAAAATAATTTTTGAATCATATGGGATTTTTGGTAATGGTGTATCAGTTGCAGAACTTTCGATGAGGCGTATTTTGTATTTTTTATTTTTCCCAACCGTAACTAGTAACATATTTTCTTCAGAAATACTGATTTCAATGCTATCTTTTTTATCTGCACGTTTGATAAGTTTTGAAAATTCATCGATTCTAACTCCAAATTTGATATCACTATCACATTCATATTTTTCAAATGCTGAATTGGGCCAGGATATATCAATTAGAGCAACATGAGATGGATCCATCCCTCGAAAAGTAATTCCTTCTGCTGTTGCAACAAAAGTTGCTTCTTCAACTAAAGTAGAGATTGCAGATATGATAGCTTTTAGATCATCTGAACCGTTTGTTTTAGCTCCGAAAGTCAATTTAATTTTCTTGATTACAACTTCCAGTTAAACCTTATGTGTAATCGCGCCAAGTATATTTACATTTTTGACAACGATAAAATCTAGTAGTTGGTTCATCAGCACTTCTAGTTTGAAACATCCAGCCAACCGCTTCATCATGACCACATTTTTCACAATCAATTTTTACTGTTGGATGAGATTCTTCACCTTCATTTCCTTCAAAAGCTAATAATGAGAAATCAGGTTCTTCTTCAGAAACAATTTTTTTCTTTTGTGTTATTTTTTCTCCTTTTTCAATATAATCACATTCTTCATTAGAACATTCAAGATCAGAATCACCTTTTTTTAGTTTAGAATCACATTTGGGGCAAAATTTCAATGTGAATTACCTTAATTTTGAAGTAAATAATTCTTTGAATTCTTCACCCATTTTTATTGCAGATTCTGCTGATTTTTTAATTTCAGTTAATGGTTTGGAACTAGAATTTATTCTCATCCAACATTCATTTGTTAATGGGTGCTTAACAATTACACCTGCAAAATCAACATTTGAAGCCTTAAGAAGTTCATGTTGGATAATGTATAATACACCAATATCGGTTTCTGTGACAGAAATACTGATTTCTTTAGGTTCTGAATTGATAACTTCTGCATTCATGTATTCAGAAAAAGCACATATTATGGATATAAATCATATGAACCGTAGTATGACAGAAAGCAAAATTTCGCAGATAACACTTGTAAAATCTAAAGAGGATTACTCCTCAGATGAAAATATTGAGATAAATGTTGAATTTTCGATCGAAGGAGGCCTTAGAAATGCATTCAATGAAGAAAATTGGACAAAGGCGTACAATAACAATGATGTTTCAATGAAACTCAAATATGGTGTAAAATTGACATCTGGAGGTTTGAGAAAAAAGGAATTAGGAAGAACTATTGATTCATATCGTAAGGCTGCAATTTTTTGGACAAGAAATCCAAAATTAGTTAATCCAATGAAGGATACAAGAATTTGGGTTCAAATAGCAAAAAACTTTGAACCTTTTATCAGACTTTCTGAAGAAGAAGTCAGAGAAGAATTCTTAGACTTTAATGAAAAATTTGTATTCAAAGCATCTGATTTAGGAAAAGGCAAACATAAGATAGGAGCTGAAGTTTTTTCATCATGGCAAAAACATGATTATACTGAACCTGGAAATATCAAAAATAATTCTAATGAAATTGAAATTACAATCAATTAGGATATAAGGAACATTTTTCTTGAATAAATAATGGCAAAATACGATGGTCTATTAGGACAACCAATTCTTGAAGTTGAAGAACCTGATAAAGAAGGTGGTATAACATTTATCATCAAAGATAATAGATTTATGTTTATCAAAGCAATTGATGGAAAAATTGAAACCGTATCAATTCCAGAATAAGTGATCAGAAATGGAAAAGTTTGATAGAATAAAAATGTTGGAATTGGTAAAAGTAGAAGATCCAGACGCAGAAGGTGGATTAACTTTGCATTTTCAAGAAAATATAATATTGAAAATCAAAAATGTTGATGGAAAATTAGTTTCAGAATTTGCATAAACTAATTTCTTACATATTTTTCATAATAACTTATTGCTAATTCTTGTACATCAGATTGGATAGAACCTGGTCTTTCTTTTCGAATTTTTTCAATTGCTTGACTAGTTGAATATTTTTCATATTTTATAAAATAACATGCAAGAATTGTTCCAGCTCTTCCTAATCCAGCAGCACAATGAACCATTACTGATTGATTGTTTTGAATTTGATTATGTATAAATTCAACTGCAGAATCTATTTTTTCCATATCAGGGGCATGAAAATCAGCTGTTGGTACATGTAGATAATCAATTTTTTCAGTCCATTCAACAGGTAAAGCATTTTCAGTCATGGTAACTACAGATTTTACTCCTTGATTTAGTAACCAATCAAATTCATCGAAAGATGTAGGAATTCCAGAACCAGCCAATTTTTCTTCAATTAACCAAGAAAAATTAGTAGGTTTTTTTGTAATTTTACCATGAACCTTTCTCCAAACATTACCAGGTTTACTCATATTATCATTTGATTAAATTTACTATGTTTTTAGCATTACGAAAAAGTTTGAAAATAATTTAATGAAATTAAAATTATTAAAAATATAATTTGGTTATTTTTCTTAAGAAATGATTAAAAGTTAAATACTGTTTTAACAAAAATAAATCGTGCCTACTGCTTATGTGTTATTAAATTCAGATTTAGGTACAGACGTATCAATAATTACTGAAATAAAACAAATTCTCTCAGATGAAAATATAACATTTGAAGTCAGAGGCGTTTATGGAGTATATGACATTGTTTTAAAAATTTCATCTGATGATGCAGAAAAATTACGGGCAGTAATTACTAATAAAATTAGAAAAATTAGTAAAGTTCAATCAACACTTACCATGATGGTAATTGAAGAACAAGAAAATCTATAATTTCTTAATTTCATCAATTACTTTAATCATATCTAATTCGGTATTAAAAAAATGTGGAGATACACGAATAATTTTTTGTTCCATTATTTCCCGTACAGCCAAAACGATGTTTTGTTTTTCAAGTTTATCAACAATTTTTTGAGGATCTAAACCTTTTACATTAAATGATACAATACTAGTTCGTTTGTTTGGATCATCAGGACCGTATAAAATAATATTAGGTATTTTTTCCAATTCCTCTCTAAAAAGATTAGATAGATATTGATTTTTTTTACGAATATTTTCCATGCCAAAATTTAACAAGTATTTTACAGAAGATTCTAATCCAACAATTCCAACATAATTTCTAAAACCAGTTTGAAATTTATCTGGTAAATCTTTGAAAATTAAATCATTATCATTTTTGATAATTGCAGATTCGCCACCAATTGTTTTAGGTTCTAATAGCTCACTTGATTCTTTGTTGCAATAAAATAAACCAGTCCCCATTGGTCCACATAACCATTTTGAACCATTAAAAGACATAAAATTACATTTCAGTTTAGAAACATCGTATGTACCAACACAACCGATTGTTTGTGCACTATCAATAAAAAGTGGAATTTTATTGTTAAGAATTTTAGAAATTTCTTCAATTGGCAATATAGAGCCAGTATTATACAATGCATGACTTAAAACAATTAATTTTGTATTATTGTTTATATTAGATTTTAAATCATCTAATTTGAAAAATCCATTAGAATCTATTGGAAGATTTTTAACTGAAATTTTGTTTTTTAATTTAATCCAAGGGTAAAAATTTGAATGATGCTCATGAGTCATTCCACGAATTATAATATTTGATGAATTGTTAAATGAAAGTCCATTTGCAACAATATTAATTCCGTCAGTAGTACTTTGAGTTAGAATTACTTCTTCAGGTTTACAGCAAATTATTTTTGCAATAATTTTCCTAATATTATCCAATTTTTCTGCTACAAATAATTCTGAATCTTTTGAATCTGGGCCTAAGGAGTTATATGAAATTAAAAATTCTTTCATTGCATCAATACTTTGAAATGGCATTAAAGAAACTGATGCATTATTCAGATAGATTTTGTCTGATATAGGAAAATCATCAGAAATATCTTTTGATATCAAATTCATTATTATATCTGTAAAATCTTACTTTTGTGTTGGATAAAAATCCTGAGATGATTTTAGGTAGAAATATAGAATTAATTAAAAATAAATTTAAAAAAAATGTTCCTAGTTTGATTTTAACTTCAAATTCTTTTCAGAAAACAGAATTTTTAAATAAATTAATTTTTTCTGTAAAAAACCCAATTGTTTTTGTAGATATTGATTTAATGTATTCAGGATATATTAAATCAAAAATGATTCAAAAAAAAGAGAATTTGGTGATTTTCCAACCAAATAAACTTAATTGGATTGAGCAATTAACAGAAGTTATTTCTAAAATTTCAAAAAAAGAATTTTTTATCATAATTGATTCGTTTAATGGAATTTATAATTTATTTGATAATTTAGAATCTGCTAGATTTGTTAATTCCTGTATTATGTTATTATCATCACTAGGAAAACAAAGTGATTGTACAGTTGTAATAACTGGAATAGCTAAAATTAACGATAATCAAAAATGGGTTTTATCGCCTGGAGGAAAGCACATAATTAAATTACCTAAAAAAGATATTTATCAACTCAAAAAAATTGAAAACGAACTATTGATTAGAATTTTAGACAAGGATCAAATAAAATAAAATTTGAAAGCGATCTTAAATCAAACGCCGTTATAAAATTTCAAACACTGTTATAATTCATAATTTTTAGATAAATGTTATAAGTACCGGATCACGAATTTAATTCATAATGCCTGTAGCAATACTTCCAGACATCAGTGAACAAATGTGTATCGGATGCGCACTATGTGTAGAAATCTGTACAACACTTGGTCCAGATGTCCTTAGAGTAAAACCGGTCGAAGGTTGGAAGAGAGGTAAAGCATTTGTATTCTACCCAGAAAGATGTATCACAGATGGTGCATGCATAGGTGTATGCCCAACAAAAGCAATTTTCTGGATGAGACCAATGGACTTTACAGTTGGACAACCAGTCCCACTCCATCAAAACTCAGTCTTTGTAAAAGGCTGGGACGACTACATTATGGAAGACTAATACTTCCGAAAACTCTTTTTATTCTTTTTATTTTGAATTCATGTATTTCATATATGATTTAAAAATTAATTTTTAGAAAATTTCAATTTTGATTTCCAGTCAGATTTAGGTTTCTTAGTTGGTTTTCTAGATAAATTATCTAACATTTCATATGTAATAGTGAATCCATTTCCAACCATAGTAGCATCTTTATCATAATTTTCTTTATTTGTAACAAATTCATCAGATAAATCCTTGATTTTTTTAGTTTTAAGATCAAATAATCTAATTTTTTTTCCATTTTCTAATTCAATAATTGTATCACCACTCAATCCTTGAATTGAAAAATTTTCAAAAAATCTGATTATTCCACCAATTTTCAATTTAATTAAAGAGTTGTAGGTTAATTTTGATCCATAAAATAAAATTTCCCGTGCAGATAAAATTGAATCTTCTTCTACATTTAAAACAATTATCGTGTCTGCATCAAGAGAAACAGTATTTGAAATATTTTCAGCAATAATTTTTCCATTTGGAGCTGAAATTTTAGTTCTGTTTTCTTGAATTTGAAAAATACCAACTCTACCTTCTTTATCTTCAACTCTGTATTTTTTACCATAAATATTACCTACAACAGCATTTCCATTATCTACAATTATTGTTGCACCATTTTCAATTTTGTATTTATTTTCTAATGGATTAATGAATTTAAAATCGCCTTTTGTTAAATGAATATTAGTTTTAAACTCCTGAGTCCATGATGGACTTGTAATACTTCCTTGCATGATAATAGGTCCATCATACATTAAACTTCCAGCCATAAAATTACCTTTAATGGATAATGTACCGGTAGCTTTTCTTTCTAATTCAATTTCACCTAATGTTTTTGAACCAAATAATCTAGTTGCAGTAGTATTTGATTGATTTAGCGCATAAACCCATTCTTCAGCAGTCTTCATTTCTTTAGATAATTCTTGACCTAAAATCTGATTTTTTCTTCTAACATCTTCTTCACTTTCATCAGAATAAACTTTAGAATTTTTAATTTTTTCAATATCTGTATCAGGATATTTTTTTCCAATTTTTAGATCGTCATATGCTTGTTTAATTTTAATAAATTGTTCATTTTCTCCACCTCGATCGGAATGAAATTGTAAAGCTAACCTTCTAAATGCATTTCTGATTTCTTTTTCAGGGGTTCCTTCCACAATACCTAAGATATCATAATTTGATTCAACCATTTTTTTATCAACCTAATTAGGATCAGTACCCATTTCCCTATACTTGTACTTTACATTACAGCATATCAATGATTTGGAAAATTCTGTTAAAAATACTCATAAAATTAATTTTGTCTTGTTTTTACTAAAGCAGTTATAGCAATAACAATTCCAATAATTCCAAGTCCAATTCCAATATATCCAGAATCCATTTGATTACTAGAATTTTCTAGTTCCACTACAGTATTTTCTAGATTTTTGACATTATTTTCTAAAAGAATAATTTGTTCAACAAGTTTTGTGTTGTCATCAATTATTTCATTTAATGCAAGATCAGCTGATTCAGGAAATTCAATGTAAGATCTTTCTGCAATTGGGGGTGGATGCATTGATAAATTGATTGGAGTGTCAAAAATTTTCCCAATTAGATTAGCTTGAAAATATCCTGAAACTGTAGGAGTGATAAATGCATAATATTTTCCTGAAATATCATGATCAGCTACTAATGGTAAAGTAATCGTTTGTGTTTTGTCATATACAAATTGAATTTTTAATAATTTTTTTAATCCTTCAATCCCATTTTGAAATTCTTGTGAATTTGCACATTCCATAGGTACTGAGATTTCAGGACAATCTATTAGTGGGCTAACATATAATTCAAGTCCATTTGTTTCACCAGACATTACAGGTTCATTCATCCAACCGATTTCTATTCGATATTCCCCAACTGCATCAACTGTATGTCCATATGCAATTCCAGCAAAACTTGGAATAAGTAACAATGTAAGAATTAAGAAATGATATTTCATAAATAAAAAAGGAAGTCTAATTTTAAAAATGTTATTTTTAGTATTTGTACCAGTTATGCATCTGCATACATTGAGACTTCCCAAGCAGTAGGAGTTTGAGCAAATGCAGTATATTCTTTATATTTTAATTCAGTATATGTTTCAAGAAAATCAGTTGTAAAAACTTCTTGTAAAAAGTTTGAATCACTACCAAGAGAATCTAATGAACCTTTTAATGAAACAGGTAGAGATCCTATATTGTATTCTCTCTTCTTTTCTGGAGAAAGTTTGTAAACATTTTCCTCTATAGGATCACCTGGATCAATTTTATTTTTAATTCCATCTAATCCTGCTAAAAGTAATGCAGCTTCTAAAAGGTAAATATTTGCAGTAGGATCAGGTACACGATATTCGATTCTTTTACTTTTTTCTTGATTTCTATTATACATTGGAATTCTAATTGCAGTTGATCTATTTGCTAATCCCCAACAAACATTTACTGGTGCTTCAAATCCAGGAACAAGACGTTTGTAAGAATTAGTAGTAGGATTAGAAATTGCACATAATGCTGATGCGTGACTTAAAATTCCACCAACATAATATCTACCAGTCTGACTCATTTGTGCAATTTCATCATCATGATCATACATTGCATTAGTGCTTTTGTTCCACAAGCTTTGATGTGTATGCATAGCTGATGCATTATCTCCAAAGATTGGTTTTGGCATAAAAGTTGCTACTTTATTTTTTCTTTTAGCTTTTACTTTAACTAAATTTTTAACTGCTATAACATTATCTGCCATAGAAATCATTTCATCATAAACTAGATTAATTTCACATTGTCCAGAAGTAGCTACTTCATGATGTTCAGCTTCAATTCTTATTCCAAAATAATTATACAAATCATCACATACATCTTTTCGAAATCCTTCAAGAGTGTCTTTTGGTTGTGAAGGATAATATCCTTCTTTGATATCTATTGCAGTACTAACATTTCCTTTGGCCCATGGTGATTCTTTAGATTCAATAGAATAACCTGAGCCACCACCAGAATGAGTTGCAGCATAAGGTGAAGGATAAACACTAATTGAATCAAATACAAAAAATTCTATTTCAGGTCCCCAATTAGTATGGGTAAAACCAAATTCTGCAAGTTTTTCAGTTGCTTTATGTGCAATTCCTCTTGAATCTCTGTTATATCGTGATTCTTTATTTGTACTTCCATCATATAGGTCACAAAAAATACGTGCATTTTTTCTATGTCCAGGATCATAATCATTAGGCAAAACTTTGAATGAATTTGGATCTGGGAGTAAAATCATATCAGAATTATTAACAGATTTGAATCCAACAATTGAACTAGCATCCAATTTTTCAAGTCCATTTACAAAGCTATTATCATTAATTGCATAACTAGGCATTCCAACATTATGTAATTCACCAAAAATATCTACAAACCAAAAATCAATAAAAGAGATATTTTCGTCTTGAATAGTTTGTAAAACTTGTTTGGAATCCAATTATCATTAGTAAGGGATTATTTTACTAATGTTATCTAGTAAGATAGAATTGTCAATAAAGTCAGGTAAAGTTTAGATAAAATTATTTTTGATTGAATTGATTTTTTTGTAAATTTTTCATTTCTTCCTCAAAAAAGAATTTTTCACTAAATACTGGTTTTAAATCATCCAACCAAATTGCATTTTCATCATATTTCGCAAAAAATGGAATATCCACCCAATTAGGATTTCTACCTTGCAAAAATCTTAAAACAATAACTTTTTCATCATTTACATTTGCTGTTCCCATTACATGGACTTTTCCAGGAGTTGCAGACATACTTGGTCCACGAACTGTTCTAGCTAGTCCACTAACTGAAGAATATGCTTTTTTGTAAATTTCATGTGCCTTAATTAAAGAAATTCCAAAATAATGTTGAGCACCTGTATCCCTAACTACAAACATGTAATACGGAATACATCCTAATTCAACTTGTTTTGTCCACATCTTAGCCCACATTTCTGGATCATCATTGATATGTGTTAAAAGAGGTGATTGAGTTCTAATTTGAGCACCTGTTTTTCTCACTTCAATTATTGCGTCTTTAACAGCATTTGTTGATAATTCATTTAGATGATTGAAATGAGCCATAAATGCAAGGTGCAATCCACTATCAGTAATTTTCTTAAAAACTTGTAGCATTTCTTGAGAATCAGAATCTGTTAAAAATTTGTAAGGCCAATATGCGAGAACTTTTGTTCCAATTCTTATAGTTTTTAGATTTGGAAGATTTGCTGCAATTAATGTATCAATATATTTTGAAAAGATTTTTGCTTTCATAATCATTGGATCACCTCCAGTAAACAAAATATCTGTAATTTCAGGATGTTCTCGAATATATTGAACAAGTTGCTCACCTTCTTGCATTGCAAATTTCATTTCATCCATTCCAACAAATTGAGGCCATCTAAAACAAAAGCTACAATATGCATGACATGTTTGACTTTGACTAGGGAAAAAAAGACAAGTTTCTTTGTATTTGTGTTGCATTCCATATAATTTGGTTCCATCTTTTAATGTTGGAACATTTAATTCCACTTGACCAGCAGGATGAGGATTTAATTGTAAACGAATTTCATTCGCAAGATTCACTATTTCTTTTCTATCAATATTATTTTTTAATGCAGTAGCCATTTTTTCATAATGTTCAGGTTTTAACATTCCTCTTTGAGGAAATGTTAAAACAAAGATTGGATCATTTGGAATATTATTCCAATCAATCAATTGTTCAATAACATAGTTATTGACTTTAAATGGTAAAACATTTCCTACAACTTCCATTTCAAATTGTTTTTCTTCAGACAATTGCTGGATTTGAGGAAGTTGACGAAAATTAGATAATGAATATGATTTCAAAGATGGTGATTCATCCCAAATAGATTTTTGATAGGTCATTTAGAAATTAGTCCTATAACCCTTGTTAAATGTTGCAGCGCTTTTAGGCACAAAATACTCACAAGATTCTTTTTCTAAAATTATTAAAATGGCTTAACATTTTATTCTAGAAAAGAAAACAAAAGAAAAGAGAATTATGAGCGAAGGAGATATTTCACAAATTTCAGCAGGAGAATTTGAAACAGTATCACAATTATTAGCTTCATCAGAGTCACTACAATTAGCTTTCATCATAATGATAGTAGGAATTATGATTATAGCTGCTGCATATAGAACATTTTCATCATTAATTAAATCAAAAAAAATATTTTACACTAGACCACATTTATCAAAATTTGTCCAAAATGCAGTATTGCCGTTTTTTGCAATTGCATTAATTTCATCAACTAATGCATATATTCAAACTTCAGAATTATTTGAAGAAGAAACAAGTATTTCTACAATTGAATTAACAGTAGAAGAAACTTTTGCAAAAATTCTCAATACTTTTAATATTTTAGTAATTGGATATACAATTTCTCATTTAATACCAATAATGTTAACAAAACGAGACAAATCAATTCTGGAAAGACAAGATTTTGAAGTGTGGTATGAGATGCAAGGCTTTCCAGATGATGATAATCTTTTTCATAAATTATACAAATGGATTCCTCCTACAATTACACCCGAAGAATTTACTGATGATGAATTCAAAAATCTATGTAAAACTAAAGAAGGAATTATTCAATTAGAACAATATAGAACATCAAAAGGTAATCCTATTGGAAGTTATGAAAAGTTAGTTAGTAATCCTTTTGAAAAGTGGAAAAAGTTTGAAAGGAAAAAATATTTGAAATATTTCAATAATTGTGTAACAGGAAATAATCAATCAGGGAGAAAATTAAAACCAGGAACAAAACCAGATGAGATTTTTCCAATTGATGTTTGGAGAGAGGAAAAAAGAATTAATAGTTTTGAACCAATAATTCCAAGTTCTCGACCAGTAGGATATGCACGTAAAAAAAGAGAAGGCATACCAAAATCGTTTAAACAGATTTTACCTATTGGAATTTTTGTAGCAACAATTCTTGGAGTAATTTCATGGTGGGGAGTGGATTTGTTTGTGTTAGCTACTGCAACTGGAGGTTTTGCAATCGGAATTGGTTTAGCCTTACAAGAAACCATGCAAAATTACTTTGCTTATTTAATGATTAGAAAAGACAATATTTTCAAAGAAGGTGAAAGAGTACAATTAGAATCAGGATATAATGGGTATGTTCATAAAATTACTCCTAGAGTTACCTATGTTAGAGATGGATTACATGAATCTGTAGCAATCATTCCTACTAGACAGTTAGTAACAGCACAAATTATCAATTATACAAAAGAAAACAAACTTGTTCCAGCAGTAGTAACTATTGGAGTTTCATATCTAAATGATCCAAAACAAGTTGCAGCAATTTTAGTAAAAATTGGAAAACGGGGAATGAAAGAAATTAAAGATGGTAAAGGGAAACATCTAGTTAGACAAAATAGATGTCCGTATTTAGATGAAAATAAATCTAGTTGTGGATGTGATAAAGACTTGCATGTAGATATTTCACAACCAGTTGTAAGATTTAATCAATTCAATGATTCTGCATTAGATTTCTCAATGTGGTTATATGTCAAAGATTATGGATCACAATTTAAGACAAAAACAGATCTAAGAATGATAATGTATGAAGAATTTAAAGAATATGATATTAGAATTCCATGGCCAATCAGAACTGTGTATCAAGGGGATGAAAAGAGAGAGCAAAATGAAATTGATGAGAAAGATGAATTTAGAAATAAAGTAATTGATGAATATGGATTAGGTGACCTTGGTCGTGGTGAAGGCGATGAATAAAAAAATTCTCAAAACTTAAGAATCCCTTAAATTATATTTTCTTATTGAGTAAATTATCTGTTATTTCAGGAAAATCTTCTGAAAAATTAGCAAAAGAACTATCTAAGAAGATAAAGGCAAATTTTGTGAAATCAGAAATTAAAGTTTTTCCTGATGGTGAAAGTAAAATTACATTAATTGGAAAAATATCAAAAAAGAAATCTGTTGTTGTACAATCAGTTTATCCACCAGTGGATACTAATTTGATTCAAATATTTTCATTAATTGCTAAAGCAAAAGAAAATTCATCTGAAGTAGATGTTGTAATTCCATACATGGGTTATGCAAGACAAGATAGAGAATTTTTACCTGGGGAAATTGTAACAATGAAAGTACTTGGAAAACTATTCAAGGGTGCAGGTGCATCAAAAATAATTGTAGTTGATATCCATAGTCTAATTGGATTGAAGCATTTCCCTATCAAAACAAAAAATGTGACTGCAATTCCGGATCTTGTAAATTATTTTAAAAAATTGAGCCTAAAGAACCCTTTAGTTGTATCACCAGACCAAGGTGGAAAAGAAAGAGCAAGAGAATTTGCAAGAGAATTTAATTCAGATTATATCGCTTTAGAGAAAATAAGAAATAGAAAAACAGGTAAAGTAAAAATTAAAACAAAAAACTTAGATGAAGTTAAAAATAGAGATTTAGTTTTAGTTGATGATATGATAAGTACTGGTGGCAGCATAATCAAAGCTACACAATTTCTTAAAAAACAAAAATGTAAAAGAATCTATGTTGCATGCACACATGCACTATTAATGAATAATGCAGAAAAGAAAATTAGAGAAGCTGGTGTGACAAAAATCATTAGTACAAATACAATTCCAGGAAAAACATCAAAAGTAGATATTTCAAAAACTATTGCAAAGGCAATAATGTAATGCCAGAAAGTTTTTTCATTTTATCAAAGGATTATTTAGAACTAGCAATTGATGAAGTCATTTCAATTGTAAAAATGTATGATCGATTTGCTAAAATAAAAATTAATTCAAATTTGATCATAATTCAATCAAAAACAAATTGGAAAAAAATTATAGAACGTACAACATTTGTAAGAACTTCTGGACAGATATTAAGAAAAATGTCAGGTTTATTTTTAGATGAAGAAAATTTCCAAGTTTTGAAAAACACAAAAAGTTTTGTGTGTAGAGTAGTTAATTTATCATCAAATCAATTGAACGTATTAGAATTAGAAAGTTCAATGGGAGATATGATATCTAAATTCACACATGCTAAAGTAGATTTAGAAAATCCAGATATTACAATATATTTGATATTTACAGAAAAAGAAAATTTTTTTGGGTTTTCGGAAAAAAATGAAATAAGAAAATATCCTAAGAAGAAAAGAAAATATCCTCATGAATTAGATTGGAAATTAACGAGAGTAATGATTAATTTATTAGGATTAAAAAAAGGTCAAACTCTGTGTGATCCATTTTGTGGTACAGGCACAACATTACTTGAATCTGAATCTATGGGAATCAATGCAATTGGAATAGATTTTGATGAAAAAATGTATAATATGACAAAAGAAAATCTTGAACTAAATAATTATAAATCAAAAATTTTAAAATCTGATTTTCAAGAATTAGTTAAAATTTCAGATAATTATGATGGAATTGTAACTGATTTACCATATGGAAAATCTTCAAAAACATCAGAAAAACCTGAAGAAATTTTGAAAAGATTCATCTCAATTGTGCCTAAAAATAAAAAAATTGCCATAATGTTCAAAAAAGAATTAGATCCTAAAATGAAATTAAAAGGATTAAAAAAATATCAAATCTATAGGCATAAAAGTCTCACACGAACTATTTTGATTAAATGAAATTAGTATTTTTAGGAACATCAGCTGCACAGCCAACTGAAAAAAGAGGATTATCTTGTATATGTTTAGAAAAAGACGGTGAAATTCTAATGTTTGATGCAGGTGAATCTGCACAGATTTCATATATGAAATCGGGTTTAGGATGGAATAAAAAAATGAAATTATTTGTGACGCATCTTCATGGAGATCATTGTGTAGGGATTCTAGGACTATTACAAACAATGTCAATGCAAAATAGAACAGAATCTTTAGAAATTTTTGGTCCTAAAGGAATTGATGAATTTCTCGCATCTAATATTAAAATATTAAATTTTGGATTATCATTTTCAATTTTAATTACAATTGTAAATGAAGGAACAATCTATGAAAATAATAAATTTTTTATTCATGCAACAAAAGCAAATCATTCAATTACTGCATTTTCATATTTATTTGAAGAGAAAGACAAACCAGGAAGATTCAATGTTGAAAAAGCAAAGGAATTAGGCATACCAGAAGGTGAATTATGGAATAAATTACAAAATGGTCTAGATATTATTAATAATGAAAAAATTATTAAACCTGAACAAGTATTAGGTGAAAAACGTCCAGGTAAAAAAATAGGAATTTCAGGAGACACAATGCCTACAAAAGAATTGGAAGTATTTTTTAAAGAATGTGATTATTTAGTTTTTGATTCTACATTTCTTGATGTAGAAAAACAAAAAGCACAAGATACATGTCATTCAACAGCAAAACAAGCTGCTGAATTAGGAAAAAATGCAAATGTAAAAAATTTAATTTTAACACATTTTTCTGCAAGATATAAAGATGAGATTGGACATAAAACTGAAGCAGAACAAATTCATAATTCAGTAATTACTGCAAAAGATCTTTTAGAAATAGAAATTAATTAATTTTAAAGATATTTTTTATAAAACTAAATGGATCAAATTCAGATACTTCATTTATAAGAATCTCTTTAGAAGATTCACTTGAATCTATAATTTGAGTTTTGATATTATCTCCAGTTTCTGTAATTCCTTCAGAAATTTTTTCGTTAACATTTTCAACTAATTTATCTCCAGTTTCTGTAATTCCTTCAGAAATTTTTTCGTTAACATTTTCAACTAATTTATCTCCAGTTTCTGTAATTCCTTCATAAACACTATCACTAATACTCTGAATAGTTTTATCGATAGATGTATCTAAACGATTTTCAGCAGAATTTGTTACTTTTTCATTTAAACCATTAATGTCATCTTTTAATGAATCAGCCAACAATGCGGAAGTATTAGGAAATAATGTAATAATTTCTGTAGAAAACATCATACCGCCTAAAACCAAAATAGCCCCAATTATGCCTAATTTTATTAACATTTCATATATTCTTCAAAAATAGATTTTAAATTCGAACTAAAAAAAATAATCAAAAATGAGTTAATTTTCTTAACTAATTTCACTTAATCAAAAACTACCCAATCAATAATTGCATCAATATCAGGTGATGTCAAAGTAACTTTAATTGGTCCCAATGGAGATTCATTTGATTCTTCACATATTGCTATTTGTTCAACAAATGCTGCTTGTTTATTTAGATAAAACCATGTTGAGTTGTCTTGTAAATTATCTTCTAATGAACGTAAATAATTTTTTTGTAAATTATTATTATGAATAAACTGATAGATTTTTTCTAATGATCTTAATTCTTTAGATTGTGCATTAATTGAAAAATTATTATTGTTTAATATTGAATAAGGAAAAATATTAGATATTGCTTGTTCAATTTTTTCTATAGATTCAGAAGGATTTATTGTACAAAACATTTCTATTTTGCATCTAAGATTTGGGATATTCATTTAATCCATCTTTGAATTATTTCATACGATTTTTTTAGTAATTCATCTTTTGTCAAACCAATATTAGATATTGCATAATCAGATAATGCAATAGAATTGCTAATACCGATACCTAATTCACGATTATCTCTTTCGTTGAAATGTTCTTTTGTTTGTGGATCATCAGATCTTCCTCGTTTTTGTAAGAAATCAAATCGTGTATCTGTAGATGCATGAATTGCTAATAATTTTACGGTTCCAAATTTTTTAAGAACTTGTATTTCATCATTTGATCTAACTCCATCAATTAACAATACATTTGCACTAGAACATTCTATTTGTAATTTAACTAATTCAGCTATTGCACCAGGTCCATTCTTTTCTCTAAGTTCTAACATTAATTTTCCAAGATTTTCTCTACTAGCTTCTAAATTTCTTTTTTTAGCCTCATTTCTTACTGCATTTCCTAAATTAATAATTGCATAACCTTTAGATTTCAAACCTTCGGCAATGGTAGATTTACCAGCACCAGGCATGCCTGTTAAACATACAAGTAATTTACTCAACATATATCAAAAAAAATACTCGTCTATGAAGTTAACTGTTGGATAATATGTAAAAATAATGAAATTAATATAAAATCAATAAAAAAATGATTAGTGGTAAAAAAATGAAACAAGTAATTTCTAAAATTGCAAAAACAACAATTCCATCTAAAATAAATCAAAAATCAAAAAAAGAAATTGCCGTTAAAGTATACAAATTAGTTGAAAAAGAAATTCAAAAATATTCTGAAATAGTAGAATTAGAATTTGGGGGCTCATATGCAAAAGATACATGGTTATCAAAAAATGCCGATATTGATATTTTTATTAAATTTAAAAAAAATATTTCTGAAGAAAAATTAGAAAATATTTCAAAGAAAATAGGTTTTGAATCACTAAAAAAATATTCTCCATATGTTAGATATTCTCAACATCCTTATGTTGAGGCTAAAATCAAAGATACAAAAATCAATATTGTACCATGTTATGATGTGAAAATTGGTGAATGGAAAAGTGCTGCAGATAGATCACCATTTCATACTAAATTTATGAAAAAATCATTAACAGTAAAAATGAGAAATGAAGTTAGGATTTTAAAGACATTTTTAAAATCAAATAAAATTTATGGTGCAGAAATTGCAAAGCAAGGTTTTAGTGGATATATTTCAGAAGTTTTAATTTTAGAATTTGGAAGTTTTGAAAATTTAATAAAATCCATGACAAAAATTAAGGAAAAACAAATTATTGGAAAAACAACAAAATCTTTTGATACATCAATAGTTGTAATTGATCCAATTGATAGTAATAGAAATTTAGCTGCTGCAATTTCAAATGAAAACATTGGAAAATTTATTCTTAGTTGTAGGGCATTAAAAAATAAACCAAGTTTAGAATTTTTTAGAAATAAAAAATCAAAAATATCAAATAAATTTTGGAATAATTTGCTTATAGTAAAATTCGAATTCAAAACTAGAAGTCCAGATATTATTTGGGGACAAATTAAAAGAGCAACATCAACATTGTCAACACAATTAGAATTAGGAGGATTCACTGTACTTAGAAGTAAATCATATACAGATCAACAAAAAGAAGCATATCTGATATTCTTTTTAGAGTCTACAGTCATCAATGAAATATATCAAAAGAAAGGACCAGAATTTTTTAGAAAAGATAGTTCACATAGTTTCATTTCTAAAAATCTTAAAGATAGTGAATTAGTTTGGATTGGAAATAATACAAAAATAATTTCATTAGAAAAAAGAAAAAATATAGATGCTGAAAAATTCATGAAAGAATTTTTGAAAAAAAATCTTGAAGTAGGCATACCAAAAGGTCTACAAAGTGATTTTAAACGAGGTTTTAAGGTATTTTTAGGAAATAAAACTCTAAGTAAATCAATTAAAGAGGAGATATCTGAAGTGATCTCAGTAGATGGCACATTCCTTCATTTCAATTAAAAAATTTACAGAAGAACCATATTCTAAAATTTTAGGATATCCAAACGCAACTAATCGTCAAATTAAATTAAGAATTACTGAATTAGAAAAATTGAAAATAAAATCTATTTGTTTAACAGGTCCAACTACAATTGGAAATTTAGAAATTTTAGGAAAAGGGTATGTTGGAGTTGTTGTACTTGTAAAAAGAGGAAATAAGGAAGTTGCATTAAAAATTAGAAGAACTGATTCTCAAAGAGAAAACATGAAAAATGAATCAATATTATTAAAATTAGTTAATTCAGTTAGTGTTGGTCCAAAAATGATTGATGTCAGTAAGAATTTTTTAG